>CAZTLI010000280.1:0-7228 GCA_964614375.1 uncultured Anaerolineaceae bacterium | reverse complement strand
GTAGGGTCTTCGCCCCGCCGCACCGCGTCTACATAATCATCAGGCAGCGTGAGATAGACGATTTTTGTGCCATCGGGCGAGATTGCCAATTCACTAATGTAAGCCGATGTCGTTTCGCGTTGGCGTTCAGTCTCACCCGGCTGCCACGAACACACATCGACAAATGGCGTGAAATCATTCGTGTCGGGATGTTCACACGTCACATACAGGCGTTGATAGGGCACGAAATCATCACCTTGTTGGCTTGCTGCGGGTGTTGCCCATACGAGTATGCACCCCATGAACACAAGTGCGCGTTTAAACATCAACATCGTCCGCCTCTTTCAGCCTGTCGGCAATCTGGAAATGTTATAATCACCATTATAGTCTTCAACGTCCATCAGTGCCTGACGCCGCGATTCCGTCTTGGCCTATTGAGTAGGGGCAATCGCCCTTACAACGTTGCGTGCAACCGTCACCCTACGATAAGATAGTCACACGGTCTATTAACGATGGATATGCAGATGGTGACGAAAGACGACGCACGGGCAGCAATCGCGGCGCTTGCTGACAAATACAGCCAGATTAGCAAGAGCGATTTGAAAAATTATACAGAGGAAGACACCAAAAAAGACTTCCTCGTGCCGATGTTCCGCGCGCTGGGTTGGGAGATGGAAGACCGGAGCGAAGTCCGGGCAGAGGAGCAAATCGGGACGGGGTTTGCCGATTACAGCTTCCGCATCAATGGCGTGACGAATTTTTATCTGGAAGCCAAACGCTTTAGCGCCGACCTCAACGACAAAAAATACATGCAGCAGGCCATCAATTATGCCTATCTGAAAGGGGTGACGTGGACGGTATTGAGCGATTTTGAGCAGTTGATGGTGTTCAATGCCGATTGGGAAGAACGCGACCCCTTGAAATCGCGGTTTATTGACCTGACGTGGGAGCAATATGCCGATGATGGCTTTGAGCAATTGTGGTTACTCGCCAAACCATCGCTGGAAGACCGTGAAATTGATGCCGCAGCCGAGAAGTGGGGCAAGAAAAAGTCACGGGCGCGGGTGACAGATGTGTTGTTTGCCGATTTGACCAAGTGGCGGCAGGCGTTGTTTAGAGATATACGCGGTTTTTCGGAAACATTGTGGTCACAGGACGCGACGAAGGTTGATGAGGCGATTCAACGCTTTCTTGACCGTCTGATTTTCGTCCGCACGGTTGAAGACCGTCAAATTGAAGAAAATCGGTTGCGCTCCCTGCTGCGCCAATATGAGAAAAAACGCGGCGGCAAGAAAAATCTGTTTCAAGACCTGCTGGTGTTATTCCGTGAGTTGGACGACATCTACAACGCGCGTTTGTTCGCCCAGACGACACTCGACCATCTGACCGTGAACGATGAAAACCTGCTGCGGGACAT
The DNA here is from genome assembly GCA_964614375.1 of uncultured Anaerolineaceae bacterium. Taxonomy (GTDB): domain Bacteria; phylum Chloroflexota; class Anaerolineae; order Aggregatilineales; family Phototrophicaceae; genus CAZTLI01. Next base: position 5,832 of record CAZTLI010000280.1, on the reverse strand, counting down.
CATCGACGGTTTGTATGACGTACAGGGCGGATTTGCCAATTACGATTTCAGCGCGATTGATGCCGATGTGTTGGGCGCGGTCTATGAGCAGTATCTGGGTTTTAAGGCGCAAGACCCCAAAGGCGAAGATGCCATCGACCTGCGAAAGACGACCAAACGCAAGGCACAGGGCATTTATTACACGCCGCATTTTGTCGTGCGTTATATCGTCCAGCAAACCCTGGGCAAGCTGTTGAATGCGCCGGATATGACGCCGGAAAAAGCGCACCAACTGCGGATTCTCGACCCGGCGTGTGGCAGTGGATCGTTTTTGATTGAAGCCTTCGATGTGCTGGATAGTTGGTTGGCGGAACACGGCGACGAACGCGATAAAAAATTCCCACAACAGCGCAAGATGCGGATTTTGCAGGAGAACATCTATGGCGTAGACCTCGACCCGCAGGCGGTGGAGGTGGCGCGCTTGAATTTGCTGCTGCGGGCGGCGCGCGAACGTAAACTGCTGCCGATGCTGGACAACATCAAACACGGCAACAGCCTCATTGATGACCCGGCGGTGGCGGGCGAGGCGGCCTTTGATTGGGGCGAACAATTCCGCGCGGTGATGCTGGCGGGCGGTTTTGACGTGGTGATTGGCAATCCGCCGTATGGTGCGAAACTATCGAGTGAACAGAGTGATTTTCTCAGCGAGAAGTTTGCCACGTTTTCCCGTACAAAAGACGTTTATACATGCTTTTTGGAATTAGGTTATTCTATTCAAAACGACGGCGGGAAATTCGGCTTAATTATTCCGGCGGGTTGGCTAGGTGGCCCCGCATACGAGGACTTGAGACGTTTTATATTGGGGTCTCAAATAGACTCCATCATAACTCTACCGTTCGACATTTTTGATGCGTATATCGACACATTAATTATAGTTTCTTCAAATCAGACCGCTTCACAGAATCATCGTGTTCTTACTTACGAGTATCCAAAAAAGTTAAATTTGCTGGATGTTGAAATTAGTTTAGAACAATACAGACGAATCAAGCAATCGGATTGGTTGAGTACAGATAATCACAAATTTGTACTAGACTTGGACGCATTAAAGCTAATTGAGCGATTGAGAGCTAGTTGTGATAACACATTTTCACAAGCTATAAAAATTAGACGTGGAGTTCTTTTTGACAATGAATTGCTTACAAAAACAAGGCAAACCAACAAACAATTTCTATACTTTGAGGGCAGTATTTATCGTTACGAGACTCAGGAGCAGCTAGAGAATTGGGTCGAATATGGCCCTAAGATGAAAGAATATCCAAAACAGTTTCATTGGTTTGAAAACGAGAGGATATTATTGCGACGCTTAGTGAATAGACGCCAGAGATTAATGTCTTCTCTTGTAACCGACACTTTCATTACAAACAAGAATCTGTATGTAGTTAAGTCAAACAATCTGGGAATGTCCAATCATTTTCTGCTTGGGCTGCTGAATAGCAAATTAATCTCGTATATCTACATCAAGCAGGTTAGCACCGCCACAAAGGACGATTTTCCACAAGTCACGATAACGGATGTAAAGGCACTGCCTTTTCCTCAAGTGGATAAATCGTCACATGACCGTATGGTGGGTATGGTCGAACGGATGTTGGCGCTCAAACAAGCCCACGCCGCCGCCGAATCGACATTGGACGATAAACGGCACGACCTCGCGCGGCAAATCGAGCAGTTGGACGCGGATATTGATGCGCTGGTCTATGACTTGTATGGCCTGACGGACGAAGAAATTGCGATTGTGGAGGGGGCGGATTAGGGTTAGGATTAGGGTTAATTCAACCCCCTCCGTCCCGCGCACATTGGCGTGGACAATCACATCGGTATGTCACGTATTTTGGGCGATATGGGTCAGGGCGATTCGCGTAAGGGCAATCTGGCCTAATCATTGCCCCTACAAACCCTCTGCGGCCTCTGTGTCTCTGCGGTTCATTTTTGCGTAATACATTACGAAATATTATCCTGTTCCTTCCTGTTTAACAGGAGATTTTTAACCGCCAATTTGTACACACCGTACATACATCAAGCACTGATTCTAAGAATCTTGCTTTCGCTGACACGCTGAAATGCTGACCTGCTGAAATGCACTAATCATGGTATCTTTAAAAGCAGGCCGACAACACGTTTTGGAGGGCGCATCATGCAGCGATGGGACTATGCCATAGTGACGACGACAGATGAAGACGGCGAACATGCCCAACTCATCAGCATCGACCTCGATCTCGGCGAAGAATTGCACACACCGGGCAAAGTCAAGGTCATTGCCCTGCTCGACCAGATGGGCAAACAGGGTTGGGAACTGGTCGATTCGCAGCCTGTCGGCAAAGTATTTCGCTATATCTTCAAACGTCCGCTGCGCGAGTGAGCATGATGACCGCGAGACTGCGATTTTTACTGCTGCTGTGCCTGACGATAGTGACACCACTGCTGGTCTATGCACAGGATGATGAACTGCCCGATGAATTTGTGTCGGCGCGGGGCTTCCTGGTGCAGCATCCCGCTGGCTGGGTGTTCGTCGAAAATGACCTCTTGATTACCTTCGGCACAAATCGCGCAGCGGCGCAAGTGGGCGCGCCGCTGCAATCGGGCGAGACCCGCTCCAATCTGATTGTGGTCGCGCCGGGTGACATTGACTTTGTGCAGAGGGGCGCAACCGCCGTCAGTCTCCTCAATCAAATGCGGAATTTGCCGTCTGCGGAGACGTGTTCGGATTTCAGCGATGTGGACTTTGTATTGTCGGGGGCACACATCGTCTATTATGCCGAGCAAACCTGCGCGACCTATGACAACATCAGTATGGTCGTCGCCGTCAATGACCAGTATTTTGCGATGCTGGCGGGGACGGTGCTGCACGGTGAATTGGACTATTTCCGCCCCATTTTTGTGCAAATGCTGGTGTCGATTACCTTCGATTTTGAACCACCCTCGACACAGTTATTCGGCGGCGAGTCGGTAGTGGATTTCAATGGCAGGCGGATACGATTCACACATCCAGAAAATTGGCACATCATCCCAACCGAAATGCGCCGCACCACCATTCACGTATTGACGATGGCGCAGGTCTTTTCGTTCGGGCAACCCAATCCGGGCAGTCCGTTCGCGCTGCTGGAATTGGGCGCGGTCAGTCTCGTCATCGACGTACCGCTGGATTTTGTCGCGCCGGAGCAGCGCCCTCGCCTGATATTGGAACGGCTAAACGAATCAACTGACAACGATTTCGGCGAAGTCGTCCTTTTCAATTATGACGGCAGTTATGGCGCACGCACGGATGCCATCTATGACACCTTCGACAATACCGCCATCGTCCTGATGCTGAACGAGGATGACTATCTGTATGCCAACCTGTTCACCGCGTCTGGCGAGATGGATGACTTTTTCGACATGGTAGTCGCCGTGCTGCACAGTGCCGATTTGAGCAATCCGGCACGCCCCGAGCCGGGTGGCAATGTGGCGAAGATTGCACACTGAAATCGCAGCTGACCGTAAGTGCGTGTTGGGAAATCGCTCATGTCCAGACAGCGTGCAAGACAGCGGGCTTCAACCCGTTGCAAAGCGTTAAAGCCGTGACTTTTTGCTGACCTGCTGACCAGCAATCCGGGAAATTTATGCTATCGAAATCGTCTTCAACGAACGCTCACGTCGCGTCGGCGCTGCGCTATAAAAACAAACGCTATGGGACACGCAGCCCGATGTCCCAGTGGCGCAATCACAAGTCGCCTAAATCCGGCACTCTCGAAGTCTATCTCATCCGGCATGGTCAGTCGGTCAATAATGCGATAGCTGACTCCAGTCAATGGCTGCCCGATCCACCACTCACGCCGATTGGCACACAACAGGCCAACTGGCTGGCAGACCATCTCAAAACAGATAACCGCATCATCCAACTCTACACCAGTCCATTACTGCGCGCCCTGCAAACGACACGGCCTATCGCCGCTGCGCTCGGTCTGCAACCGCATCTATGGATTGATATTCATGAGCATGGCGGCGTGGTACAGGAAGGCAGCCCGGTCATCAATCAAATGGGACTCACGCGCGAGGAAATCGCAGCGGCATGTCCGGGTATTTTTATCCTCCATGGATTGGCAGAAATGGGCTGGTGGCGCACAGGCGAGGGATTTGAACCGAAGGCCGAACTCTATGCCCGTTGTGCTCGCGTAGCCCAATCGCTGCACACTCGCGCCCGGTCTCTATCGCCCGATATGCCAGAATGTGTCGCGCTGGTCTCGCATGGTCTGTTCATCAGCCGCCTGATTAAGACGATTTTTGCTGTAGACAACGATGCCTATTATTATCTGCATCACAATACGGGTATCACCCGCATCGACTATCTCGATGGACAGCCCATCATGCGCTATACCAACAAGACCGTCCACCTGCCGCCAGACTATTTGACGTAGCCGTCTGAACTCATAAATCCGGGAACTCGTTTGTGATGATGGAGCGTAGTCGAACAAATCCGCGCCGTCCGCAACACACCTTCGATTGGTGGGAATGGGGTCTGTGAGCTGCCTTTATACGGTTGGTGACGACCGCTCCGCCACCGTGCCGCCCTCATTGCCAGCGAACGGGCGCGCAGCAATAGGCGGAGATACCTGTGAATCAGCAGAGCCGACGGGTGGAGTCGGCTCTTGAATAGTGGTCGTTATGTGCCTTGGATTATATCAACGTCAATTGGGCTTCGGCGGCTTTGGCGGCGTCATCGACCATGCCCAGTCGGGTGAAAATGACCATCGCCTGTTGCAGCTTACGGGCAGCAGCCATGCGTTTGCCGCGCTTCGCCAGACTTTTGCCATGCGCGAACATGGTCTTGGCGAGTTCACCCTCGGCCTTGACCTCACGGAAGGCCGCGTTTGCCGCCTGAAAATAGCTGTCCGGGTCGGGTTCGTAGTCATCAGTGGGCGCTTTGCCCAGCATCGTGAGGACTTCGCCAATCGCCCGATTCGCGAAACCGAGACGGTCTGGAATTTGCAATTCTTCGGCCTGTTTGAGTGAGCGCGTGGCATATTTCCATGCGGTGGTCAGGTCGTCCATTTCCATGTAGAGCATCGCCAGCGCATACAGCACTTCACACTGCATCGCGTGCCGATTTTTCTCCTCACGTTCGGTTTCACGGGGGACATTGCTCAGTTCATAGGCTTTGTGCAGGGCTTCCTGCGCCTCGCTGACCTTGCCCATACTGAGCAGCATTTGACCCTCGTTCGTCAGGGCGATGCTCTGTACGCTGACGTTGCTGACCTCAGCTGCTGCTTCATACGCCTGCCGGAAGAAGCGTTGGGCACGGGTGAAATTACCTTTGAGGCGATAGGTTTCGCCGATGTTGAGGATACAGGTGATGGTACGGTCATGATCGCCTGCCTGCTCGAAGAGTTCGCGCGCGCGTTCAAAATGATTGATGCTTTCGTTGAGGTTGGCGCGATAGCCCTGCATCACACCCATCAGGACTTCTGTCGCGCCTTGATTGCTCAGTTGTTGGGCGGCGACCGCCTCCGCTGCCATCGCTTGCAAACGCTGTGCGGCGTCGCTAAAGGGCAGTTTACCCGAACGCCACGAGTCAAAAATGGCATTACATTGTGCTCTGAATTCAGGATCAACCTGTTGTGCCTGCTGTGTTGAGACCATTTTTCTTCCCCCGAAGATGTCTACTGTGTAACGTTAAGAGTCATGTTAAACAGGTTTATGATAGAAATGCTACAGCCGAATCGCAAACAAATTTACATTCTTCATTTTCTTAAGACGGCTTAATACAAACACCGCAACTTTATGAAATGCCAATGCACTTTAACAAAGTTGTAAAAGAAA
>CAZTLI010000279.1:0-7238 GCA_964614375.1 uncultured Anaerolineaceae bacterium | reverse complement strand
CGGCGTCGTTGGCGCATTCGCTCTGGACGATTTCACTCTCGTTATGCGGGAAGATATTGTCGATGCCGCCGCCGTGAATATCGAAGGTCGGGCCGAGATATTTTTTCGCCATCGCCGAGCATTCGATGTGCCAGCCCGGAAAACCTTCGCCCCAGGGACTATCCCAGCGCAGGATGTGTTCGGGTTCGGCCTTTTTCCAGAGCGCGAAATCTTCCGGGCTGCGTTTTTCGTCGCGGACAACTTCGCGCGAACCGGATTCCTGCTCCTCAATCCGGCGGTTGGATAATTTGCCATATTCGGGCGCGGACGACACATCAAAATAGACGCTGCCATTGACGACGTAAGCATTCTCATTGCGGATGAGGGCTTCAACCATCTTGATTTGTTCGGGGACGTGTCCGCTGGCGCGCGGCGAAATGTCTGGACGTTGTATACCGAGTGTGTCCATGTCATTAAAGTATTCACGCGCGTAATATTCGACAATTTGCATCGGCCTGGCCTGCAACTGGTTGGCCTTGCGTAAGATGCGGTCTTCGCCCGATTCCAGCAAATGTCCGACATCAGTGATGTTCTGCACATACAGCACGTCATAACCGCTGTAGCGCAAATAGCGCACAATCACATCGAATGAGACATAGGTCTTGGCGTGTCCCAGATGCGAAAATTCCTGCACCGTCGGCCCACAGACATACATCCCGATGCGGCCTTCTTCCAGCGGCACAAAGTCCTGTTTTTCGCGTCCCAATACATTAAATATCCGCAATGACATCCCGCTTCCCAATCTATTGTGTGTATTAACATCCAGCACAGGTTAACCCGAATATTGTAATCCCTTGCCCGCAATATATCAATTTGTGGACTGAAAAATGGCGTCTCGCTGCTGGCTAAGAACAAAAGCCGAACCACAGAGGGTAAAAGGCAAAAGCGTCAACGCAAAGTGTAATACCTGGTGCTTCATTCATCACGCAGTCCTCATCACGGCACTTACTCGGCACTGTTTTTACTCGTTCCTGCATTTACCTGGCACTTACCAAACAGAAATTCATTAAATCTTCATCAGAAATGGTTTGGATAGAGACTCGCAGATTGCCTCCGGGTGTATTATGATAAGTAGGGTAAGCAATATCCAAAACCGAATCAAGATGAATGATGCAAGAGGTAGTGGCTATGCCTGTGTATACTTATCGCCGCGAAGATGGCAGCACATTTGAAATTCAACAAAAGTTTCTGGATGACCCTTTGACAGTAGACCCGGAGACCGGACAAGCGGTTGTACGTATTATCCAGCCCACAGGTATTATCTTCAAAGGCTCTGGCTTCTATGTCAATGACAGCCGGGGTGCGTCTAAGAAGAGCATCAGCAGCAGCAGCAACGGCAATGGCAACGGACACGGCAGTTCCGAAACTGCGTCGTCTGCAACCGGGTCGGAAAGCAAAGCCGAGACCAAAAGCGAATCGAAGTCCGAGAGCAGCGCCGTTTCCAGCACCGCCGCGGACTAACCGCTGTCTAGACAAACATTCATGTGAAAACCATCAAAGCGTCCATATCTATGGGCGTTTTTGTATTGCCCTGTGCCATTCATCAGTAGCGCGCCTTCACTTTTTCCATTACGATTAATATGAATATTCAACTAATAGGTCGCCGTGTCTGGATAGGAAGGGATATGATGGCACAACTCATGCTTCAGAATAAACAATTCCGATTTAAGCTATCGAGCCTGCTGCTGGTGCTCCTGCTGCTGGTTGTTGTTCAAGCGCCGGCAAGAGGGCAAGCTGCCGTCACCGTTGAAACAATCGCCCTGCCCAATATGCCCGCATACACGATGGAACTGTCGCCCACTGGTGATGTGCTGGCGGTGTTCGCGGGCATAGACGCCCTGATTTTGCTGGGTGTGCCCAATGTGGAGTATGCGGTGATACCCGAACTGCTGCCGATTCGCCTCATTGACCCACAAACTGGCGAAGAGCTGCGCCGTCTTCCGGGCAGCACAGATTATATCTCCGGCGCCGCCTTTAGCCCTGCTGGTGACGTGCTGGCGACGTATCATCGTAATGGTGACATTATCCTGTGGGATGTGGCGACAGGGGCGGAAATCCGCCGTTTCGATAGTATCCCGAATAGTGGTGACATCGCGTTTTTGGGGAATAATACAACCCTGCTGGTAGAAAGCGCCGGATTATTTGAGATGTTTTTGGTGGTCGATACCCAGTCCGGGGTAATCACACGCATCATCCGTGAACACCTTGACTCATTCGGTGAGGTACGACTAAATGATCCGTTTGCGCGTATGGACTACAATTATTCCGCGTGGACGGTCTCGCCGGATGGCGGTTTGCTGGCGACGGCGACGGGCAATGGTGAAGTCACATTGTGGAATATAAACACGCTGGAACAAACGACGGTCTTGCCGCCGGCTGAAGAACCGGGTCGTGCGAATGTCCCTTCGCTGCAATTCACTGCCGATGGCAGCACCTTGATTTACTACAATGCGGAAGATGATCAAACTCACTTCTATGACATCGCATCGCAATCTGAAACGCTGACATTGCCCGGTGGGAGTCATGCCATTGCTATATCGCCGGATATGCGCTATTTAGCGTGGGCGACCCGGGCCGAAGTCTGGCTGCTGGATATGACACAGCCCGATAGCGCGCGGCTTGTACTGGTATTCGACGCAGATATAATCGGTATTCCAGAAGCGGCCTTTACACCGGATGGCAGCCGCTTGCTGGTGGGTGGATTCAGTGTTGACGAACCAGACGCGAACGACAATCGGATTTATGCGATTTCAATTGCGGGATAGGATGGCACAACTCTTAAATCTGAAAGCCGCCCGTTGTGCGGACGACTTTGTGTGAGTAATTTTCGACATAATCCAGCAGCCGCAGATGCAGCTCTTTCCAGCCCTCGCCTTCGAGCACTTCGCGCATGGTATCGAGATTGTCGGTGAGGGCTTCGGCGATGATTTGCGGCGCATCGTCGTGACTATAGACCGTATACCATGACGCAATCGGTTGGACGCCCAATCGCTGGATACCCGGCACCCAGTCGCGCACCATGAACTCGAAGTAATCTTGATCGCGACCCGGTTTGATGTCCCACTGCATCAACAGCTTATAACTCATAACTCAGTCCTCTAATGTCTGTGTCTGTGGTGTGAGCAGGACAATCTGTGGTTGTTCTGGCAGACTGCCCGATGTGACACGGAGCATATCCTGTTCTTGTACTTTGCTGACGCCCATCGCTTTGGTGAATTTGTCTACCGAATCCAGTTCGAGATTCAGTCCCGGCATGGCATAGTGCATGGGGACGATGTAGTTGGGTTCGATGAGGGCGATGACCTCGGCGGCGCTGGCGGCGCGCAGGCCGTTGCCACCACCCACAGGCACCAGCACCACATGCACCTCGCCAAAATTCTCAATCGTCGATTGGTCGGGCACATGCGCCAGATCGCCCAGATGTAATACGGTCAATCCGCTATATTCAAACAGATAGGCCACATTGGGACGGACGTGATCGCCCTCAATTAAGTGCATCGCCACACCAGACAGGAACACGCCCCCAATTTCGTATTCGCCCGCGCCACTGAGCGTATAGGCCACACCTTTGACCGCTTCGACATTGTTGTGACCCGGCGCATTATGGCTGATGGTCACCACATCGCCTTTTAAGCGCGGAATTTCCAGCCCAAGCCCTTCTTGATAAGGGTCAGTGACGACCGATAAACTCCCGCGCTCCATTATCCGAAAACAGCTTAATCCATACCATGTAATGTCCAAAGTTGTGTGTCCTCACTGTTGCTGTTGTGCATCGTGGTTTGATTATACAATATGAAAGAAGGCGCGCAAAGACCATTCATAGAACATTATTTCTAATTCTGGTAATTATGATGCTATTCAAACGATGACGACAATCATTGATACATTCGCCGATGGTCTGCATCCCGATTGGCGCGTGACGGAGGTTGGTCACGGCAGCGTCCGCCAATCGCCCGGTCTGCTGACATTGACGGTGCCGCCGTCGGATAAAACCGGTTATCACAACGCGCAGATTGCCGATTATGATGGCGCGGGCGCGGGCTTTCGTTGGCGTCCGCCGCTGCGAATGACTGTTCGGGGGCGGGCGCACATTCCCGAAAGTGGACTGCGTGGGACGGCGGGCTTCGGCTTCTGGAATCAACCCTTTATGCCCGGTCAGCGCCGAGTCCGCCTGCCACAGGCCGTCTGGTTTTTCTTTTCATCACCCCCCAATAATATGGCGTTGGCGCTGGATGTGCCGGGTGCGGGTTGGAAGGCGGCGACCTTCAATGCCCGCCGCTGGCAATTTTACGCCCTGCTGCCGACTGCGCCGGTTGGCCTGCTGCTGATGCGGATTCCGGCGCTGTATCGTCGGTTGTGGCCTATCGGTCAGCGGGCGATTGGCGTCAGTGAACATCTGCTTGATAACGCGCTCTTGAATGACACACATACCTACACCCTCGACTGGCAGACAGACCGTGTGAGCTTCCGTGTGGATGACACCCCCGTCCATGAGACCGACCTCGCGCCCGCTGGCCCGCTGGGGTTTGTCGCGTGGCTCGATAATCAATATGCCATCGTCACGCCACAGGGACACTTCGGCTTCGGGCTGGTCGATGTGCCCGCACAACAGGCGCTCCTTCTGGAACACATCGACATCAGCACGTAACAACCGGAGGGCATTAAACGCAAAGGATGTAAGGTGCAAAGGACGCATAAATGCGTTCCGCAAAGAGGGTTACGCAAAGGCCGTTTCAGACAGGGATGTGTGTAGGGACAGCCCGGTGTGGCTGTCCAAAAAACATTACATCAAAAGATTCACCGCAAAGGGGCGTTTGTGTAGGGGCAATCTGCCAGATTGCCCGCGTAATGATAGATTGCAGGATGTGTGTAGGGCGAATGTCAAACTACGAAACGCAGATTGGCTATTTAAAAAAATTTAAATCGGTTATATCATTTGCACAATTGGATTGTGTTGATAGGAAAAATCATGATGAAACCTCTGGATGTCAGCGCCGACGCCACATGGAAGAAACGCTATCGTACCACGAGCATCTTATGGGCGACGCTGGCGAAAGATAACGACAAACGCGGTCTGGTCTGCACCAATCGCGATGGCATTTTTCAACTGTATGCGTGGGATGTGCCCACAGGCAAGCTCGCCCGCCTGACCGATAACCCAACTGGAGTCGTCGCGGGCACATTGTCGGCGGATGGGGAATATGTCTATTATCACGATGACGAAGGCGGCAACGAAATTGGTCATTATCAGCGAATGCCGTTCACCGGCGGCGACGCGATAGACATCACACCTGATATGCCACCTTATGCCTCGTTCACATTCGATGTGAGCAAGAATGGACAGGCGAAAGGCTTTGTCGCCGCCGGGAAAGATGGTTTCAATGTCTATGTGCAGGTGGGCGATGCCGCACCGAAAGTCATTTACAATCACACGCGCCTGACCTTCGGCCCCGGTCTGTCGGCGGATGGGTCGCTGGCGACAGTCACCACCACCGAACGCAGCGGCACGATTGACACCAGCATCATGGTCTATGACACAGCCAGCGGCGAAAAGCTGGCGGAACTATGGGACGGCGAAGGCAGCAGTACCTCGCCGGGCGATTTTTCACCGGTCATCGGCGATGACCGTTTACTCGCGACCACCAGCAGCAGCGGCTACAATCGCCCGCTGGTGTGGAATCCGCGCACAGGCGAACGCAAAGATTTGAAGCTGGATGCTGTTCCGGGCGAAGTCAGCGCGTGGGCATGGTCTCCCGATGCGAGTCGGGTGCTGCTGTGCCAGTTATATCAGGCGGAATATCAAATTTATGTCTATCATCTCGCCAGCGACAGCGTGACCAGACTCAACCATCCAGAAGGGGTGGTCGGCGGCTATTTTGGCGGGTACTTCGCCAGTGATGACGAAATTCACGTCACATGGCAAGATGCAGCCCATCCGTCCCGATTGATTGCGTTGGATGCGACCACAGGTGAACAGAATCGTGTCGTGCTCGCAGCGGGCGATGTGCCGGCGGGTTGTGGAGTGCGCTCGGTCACGTTCAAATCCAAAAATGGCGCGATGATACAGGGTTGGGTGGCGACGCCCAATGGCGCAGGCCCCTATCCGACGATTCTGCATACGCATGGCGGCCCCACCGCTGTCCAGACCGGGGTATTCCAGCCCGGTTTTCAGGCATGGTTGGATCATGGCTTTGCGGTGATGAGTATCAATTATCACGGGTCAACGACCTTTGGCAAAGCCTTCGAAAAATCCATCTGGGGCAATCTCGGCGACCTCGAAATCGACGATATGGCAGCGGCCTATCAATGGCTGGTGGATAACGCCATCGCCCAACCCGATTCGGTGCTGCTGACCGGCGGCAGCTATGGCGGGTATCTGACGCTGCAAGCGATAGGTAAACGCCCTGACCTGTGGGCGGGTGGGATGGCGCTGGTCGCTATTGCTGACTGGCGTTTGATGTATGAAGATCAGGCCGAGACCTTGCGCGGGTATCAACGGGCGCTGTTTGGCGGGTCACCGGACGAAACACCCGAAGCGACGAAGAAGAGTTCGCCCATCACCTATGCCGAAAACATCCGCGCGCCGCTGCTGGTCATTCAGGGGCGTAATGATACCCGTTGTCCATCACGCCAGATGGAAGTCTATGAAGAGAAGCTCAAGGGTCTGGGTAAGTCCATCAACATTCACTGGTTCGACGCGGGTCACGGCTCGCGCGAACAAGAACAGCAAATCGACATTCAAGAACGGATGCTGCGCTTTGCCTATCAGGTGTTGGGGTAGGGGCGCGAAATCTCACAGGCAAGCTTGTAGAGGGCGATCCGGCGTGGTCGCCCTCACTGTTTACGCCTAAAACTCGTCCAATAGTTCCTGTCGTTTGGCTTCATACTCGCCCTGCGTAATCAAGCCTGTATCGAGCGCCGTCTTGAGCTGCTGCAACTTCTCCGATAAAGACTCTCGGTCTTCGGCCTGCACGTCATAATCTTTATATGCGGCTTGGGGTTGTGGCTCGCCCATCCGCACGGTGCTGTCATTGTCATGGACAGTCGATGGTTTCACTTTAATCGCGCTGCTACTTACGCTGCCCCTGAACGCAAACCGCGCCAAAAATCCACCGCCAAAGCACATGATGAACAGGGGTATCAGCAGCTTGGGCGTGATGTCTTCAACGATAATCCCATCGACATCGCGACACACCATA
>CAZTLI010000278.1:0-7247 GCA_964614375.1 uncultured Anaerolineaceae bacterium | reverse complement strand
CCAAACAACGCCACCTGCGCCGGAGTATCCATTGCCAGCCTTTCCACACACAGTTACATGGTCTCAAGTATAAGTTGTCTTGCCGCGTCCGCAACCCATCCAGTAACAAAAAACCCCGCTCATAGTGAACGGGGCTGCCCGATAGCCCAAGCCGGAGATGTCTATCTCGATCAGGACTCAAAATGTCGTGTCAAAAATGTACTACGCTGCGCTGCTTTGCGCCATTGCGCCTTTGCGTTTAATTGTTTCGTTGACTGCTAAACTACTGCCGCACCGCCAGACTATCGCGTACAATCAGTTTAAACTCTGCTTCTGGTAGCACGATACACCATGTGCATACGATCGATGGTTTATGCGACACCTCCAGCATAACACGGCTTGAAATCTATCACAACCACCCTATCGCCGACGTATTTTACCCACGCGCGGCTCGACCAATCCCACTATCCGATCACCCTCTACGGCAAACACCAACCGGCCCAAAATGCGTGTCAGAATCTGATTAATCTCGCGCGGTGACAGCGACCATAGGTGTGCCAATCCATCCCGCTCAATCGATTCAAACGCCATCCGGCGGCTGTTGTGCTGCTGGTCTGCCGACGCAACCACAGACTCAACCTGCATGAGTTGGCACTGTAGTGCCTGCAAACGTGTACCGAGTTGGTTAATCTCATCCTGATAGAGACTCGCGACAGACGGCGCGGCGTCGGATTGCTGGCGAATCAATGTGCGGATGCGTTTCTCGGTTTGTGTCACATCCCGGCGCAACCGCTCGGCTTCCGGTGCTTTGGGCATCCGCTCCATTTGCAAATCATACAGGCCGCTCACCAGCGCGCGTTCGAGGATTGCGCGTGGATTGGACATTTACGCGCCCGTTTGTCCGACCTGCCGTGCATTCACCACCTGGTTGCCTGCCACCAGTCCGAACAACGCGACAACCATCAACGCCACAACCATCACCGCGTTATACGTCGCCTCGCTGTAAACCTGCGTGATTTGTATTGCCGACGCATCAAACAGGTTAAAACGGTACGGCAGTGTCACCGCGTCATACAGGAACACCAGCGCCGCGCCAAACGCCACAATCATCAGCACATACGCAATTACCGCAATCACCGCCTTCAGTCCTTCCATCTCATCACCTCGTTTGAATTCCGTCTACGCTAACACATGCTGTATCTGCCACTATAGCACACATTTTCGGCTGCCACCGACCAACAGACGGTGGGGAAGTCAGCGCACTTATCCTACAATTACCCTACGCCAACCCACTGCCCAACATACCCTCAGTTATTTTTCACTAATAACGATAGAATAAAATAAAAACCGGGTTCTAACCACGGGGTCTATTGCAAGCTTGGAAAATATGTTCTAATATGAATCTGCTGGCTATTTGGAAATCGTTACTTATGTTAACCCACAACCAACGCGCCCACTTAATCGACGGCCTCTCATCTGACGACCTCTGCTCACTCATCAGCCTTTTCGCGCTCACTACTGCGGCTCGTTGCCCGACGGAAGATGAAGCTATCCACCATCTCCCGCAGGTCATCCGGCAGCTTCTCGATATACGTGGCGAGGATGCGTGCTTCTGTGGATGGCTCGGTTGTGAAGGCATCCGGCGCAGCCAGCACGACCAGATCGCGTATATCCGTGCTGGTGGCAGCGGCTAGCTTCTTCAGGAAATCCAGCGATGGTTCAGGCGGATTGTCGAAACTCAGCGCGCGTGTGATGGTTGTTTGACTGACGCCCACCAATTCGGCGAATTTCCGCGCACTCATATCCCGCGAATCCATCTGGGATTGAATGAAATCCCGCAACATGTGTACCTTTTCCGTCAAAATCAGCGTCACTTTCAATCCTCAATCCTCAATACTTAGTATAGCCGAATCACTTGACAGTCTGAAATGTTTCGCATAAACTAATGCTTATACGCAACACTCATTGCTTGGAGGCAACACATGCCCTTCACCAACCTCAGTTGTGAGGCAGACGATAATTTCAAAGCAGCTATCAGGGAACTCGCGCGGCGCAGGGTCTCATTCGATTTTTGGGTTTGTTGGATAAAATTGCGAACAGCCGTCGATACGATGATGTTGGGTTTCATGTCTAAGCTCGACTGGAATAATCCTTGCCACTATTCTTTATTTTAATGCTTAGTCCATCCTTCATTCATTAAGATTGTCATGCCATTCGTAAAACAAAAACCCGGCGGCGAGAATCGTCGTGCCGGGTCTATTTTGCTTCCTGCACTTGGGCGCACTAACTACCGCCCACAAACGCCGGCGAATCGGGATTGGTCGAACGCCAGAAATTCTCGGCTGCGGCATTGGTGTAGCGCCGCATGTCTACGGACTCACTCCAATTTGCGCCATCAGGCAGTATGGTCGTCGCGTCGAACACCGTGCCGAGCAAATTCGCCCCGTCAAGATTGGCATCGGTCAAATTCACGCCTGATAAATTCGCGCGGAAGAAATTCGTCCCGCCCAGATTCGCCAGACTGAGATTTGAACGACTCAAATCGGCATCCAGAAAGCGCACCCGCTGTAAATTCGCGCCTGTCAGATTGGTATTTTGCATAACGGCGTTGCTCATCTGGGCATTTTGCAAATTCGCGCCAATGAGCACCACGCCATTCAGCGATCCATCTCCCAGCGCGCCCTGAAAACGCACATCTTCCAGCGCCGCAATCGCCACCGTATTGACAGTGCTGCTCATCCGTTGAATAGTCTGAGCAAGCTGTTGGGCTTCTGCTGCGCTTCGTTCTGCCGCGCCGACGATGAAGGTGAACAACACCGTCGTAATGATTGCGCCAACCATCTCCGTGCTGATACCCTGCCAATATTCCGCCCACCACTCGCGCGACGATTCGGTACGCCGCAGGAACGACAGCAGCGCCGTGATAAAGGCGATGAATGCCAGAAACACAACCACAATCAACGTAATAACTTCCACACTACTCAACATGGTCTGTCCCCATATCCTGAAATAGCCACACAGCAACTATAGCACCACCACGTTACCCGCGCACCCTCCGGTGAGACGGCGATTCGGGGTTGGGCGGGTTCGTGCTGCGCTGGATTCTAATACTATCTCTAGAATCACGCCGTATAATTAGGGGACTTCGTGTTGTCTAAAGTGTGTGCAAGTCACAGAATGGAGATGTATTGTATGACTCTCATCAACGACAATCCCGATACGATGCGTGATGTGCTCAAAGATGCAAAAATCGTCGCCGTCGTCGGGCATTCCGATAAACCCCACCGCACCAGCTACCGCATCGCCCAATATCTGCGGCGGGCGGGCTACACCGTTTATCCTGTCAATCCCACCGTAACCGAAATTGACGGTGAGCGCAGTTATGCCACGCTTGCGGATGTGCCAGAACCCATTGATATTGTGAATGTGTTTCGTCGCTCGGAATATTTATCAGATGTCGTCGCCGAAGCCATCGACGTGGGCGCTAAAGCAGTCTGGGCACAGCTTGGCGTGCATGATGACGACGCTGTGCAGCAAGCAGACGCCGCCGATATGACCATCGTCACCGACGCCTGCATCAAAGTGGAGCACAACCGCCTGCTCTAATGAACCACTCGTCATCTCAAGCCCTGTCCGCAATGGATGGGGTTTGTTTACATTCTTCGACAATTCTTTACTCAGCAATAAAATCACCTGTGCTACACCAAAAAACGGGGTTTCACACCCCCAAAATTCGGTCAGAATCCAAACGCTGACCCTGTTAGTGGGGTCATTGGCCTTATCACACATTCCAGGCCCGAATAGGTAGATATAGCCCATGAAACGCATTGTCTTTCCTACTGTGATGAGTATTGTGCTGCTCGCTGTGGTCTTCATCACAGCCACTATGCAACCACCCCGCGCCAGCGCCTAGTGTTACGAAATCGTCGGCGGTGGTGATGGCATCGTTGTCCCCTGCCCGGACAATGATACGGGTGATGAAGACAGCGACGGTGACGGTATCATCAATCGCGAAGATAACTGTGCGGCTGTGCCCAACCCTGACCAATTGAATACATGGGGCGGATTTGCGGGCGACGCCTGCGAAGCGAGTTATACCGGCAATGGTGGCGGCGCAGTGGCCTTCCCACAATATGACGGTTCGTATGATGTCTATGGCGATTGTTATTTAGACGATTTAGGCCAGATACAGTGTCGTCAATTAGCCCAATTAGAAGCCTGCGATCTGCCCGATACCGTCGGTGTGTCGGCCTATGTCCCGGCGTCACCCTCCAACACGACACAGCGCGTACTGGCGACCTTGATGGAACGCAGCGGTGTTCACCGGGTTTATCAAATCAATATTCAAGATGCCAATGGCGTCAATCTCGGTAATGCCTTCAACATCCGCTTCGATGGCCTCAACTGCCCGGAACTCGCGCCACCACCACCCCCGCCGCCGCCACCCGATACCGATGGCGATGGTTTTCTCGATGTCGATGACTACTGTCCAACTGTTGCCGGACGGGTTGAAGGCTGCCCCGATCTCGACAGTTATTATGCGGCGCTGACGGCGCTAGGTATTGATTATCAGGCGGATGGGGCTTTTTGCTTCAGGGCAGGTTGAATCTTTTTGTCTTTACACTTTGCGACCTTTGCATCTTTGCATCTTTGCGTTGAATCTTTTTAGTCAGCAGCAATTTACCAAGGCTACGCAAAATCTATCGACACGCCGCGCCGTTCCCGAATCGCCCACAGACTCAGCGCGGTTGCGACGACCGTATCGTCATGACCGCCCGGTGGCGCACTATAGCTCCAGCCATATTTCGTCCGCGTCATCTCATACAGCGCCAGTTCGTGTTTCAACACAGCATCGTCCAACAGCGTCACGGTCTCGGTTTCCATAGACAGCGCCAGATGGTCAATCAACGGCGGTTTGCTCGTCGCAGTCGTCAGAAAGCCCGTCACCGGCAGCCCCAACATTTGCAGCGCCTCAATGTTGACACTGCCGATGCTGTTCTGTTCGGCCAGAACCACCACCGGACGATAACGGTCAACCAGCGCCTGCAATTTGCCGCGTTGATATGTCCAGCCAATCCGATTGAAGCGTTCCAGATGCACCTGCTGACCATCCGCCGTCATGACCGAAATGCAGGTATAGTCGTTGTCCTTGCCCCAATCGACGCCAAAATAATAGTGAACGCCCGGTTGGGCTTGCGGTTGTGGCTGTGCCCTACACACCCGATCCAGATTACGAAAGACCAATCCGCTGGAATCGAGAAATTCCGCTAAATATTCCTGCTGGAAAAATCGTTCGGGCATTCCGTGTTTGGCGTCTGCGATTTCTTCCGGGTCGATACAGGGATTGTCGGCTGTCGGATAGTGCCAGCTTTGCCAGTCGGGATGGTCGTCGCTCAAGCCCATTTGATACAATTCCCAGAACCAGTTGCGCCCGCGCGGAGTCGAAGCGAACAACGCCCTGCCGCGATAATCGGTCAGCAGAGGCCGAATCGCGCCATACCACACATCGCCCGACGGGAACAACGCCGCTTCATCCATGACGATGAAGTGATAGCTGCGCCCGCGCACCGTTTCGCCCGCGCCACCCGCCAGCGACCAGCTTTCAAAGACACCGCCATTCCGCAATTCCAGACGCCGTTCCGCCTCGCTGCGCCGCACGATGATTTTATGCAGACAGGCATTAATCGCTTGCCAGACCTCTGTCGCCATCCGCTGTGTCGGCGCGAAATAGGCCGCACGCTGACCTTGCTTCAATGCCGCACACAACATTTTGACCGCTATCGTCGTCTTGCCGAAGCGCCGTCCACAAACCAGCACTTTAAACCGTTTTTTAGACCGGATAATGTCGCGCTGCGCCGGGAACAATTTCGCCGGATTGAATGTCATAGAGGGGGTATCCTTGTGGAGTGGTGGAAAATGAGGCAGGCGTTGCGAGGGAAATCAATCAGAACATAAGTTCTATTATACCATGAAATCGACCCAATTGACCGTTCGAATCGCGTTCGGAATGGGTTGCAGAAGAATTAGCCATTCAGCAAATCGCCCGGCGGAAAGCTGAGACGCGATTTGCTGCAAAATTAGGTGGGGATTGACGCAGCGTGGGGCAAAATTCATGATACCCAGGAATCCATCAGAGCTGACAATGGGCTTGAAACCCATTGCCTGATCACAAACTGATGTCAATCGCGTAACTTCTATAGGTATGTGCTGCCCTGGTTGCCCGCTGAAACCTGTTTTACAGCGTGACAATTTTCTTGGCGATGCGGAGTTGGCGCGGGAAAATCGGCAGGAAGTCAATCAGGCTTTCGTACTTGTTGCCCAATTCCTGCATATAACGCCGCAGCACACTCACCGTACCCGGCAGAATCGTCATCCCACGCACTTTGCGTTCCATCAGAATATAGGCCTTGGCTTCGGCCTCGCTGACATAATCTTCGAGATAGATGGCGGTTGCCCCGGCGACGAACAGCGACACAAACTGGTCTTCCCAACTGGGGTGAATGGCGCGGAACTGGTCACTGATGGGCATTTCGGTGCTGGTGGCTTCGGCGACCTTATCGGCATTGGCCTTGAGATACCCCATCAGCAAGATACGCCCGAATTGCGTTAAACCAGCGCGATAGGAATGCGTCACCATCGTCGCTTCGTTAAAAGGCCAGGGTGGACTATCGCCCCAGGCCAGCGGCGGCGGGGTGATGCAATAAATATCGCCGCCGACACGGATGCCAATTTCGTGGTCAGTGGGAAATGCCAGATTGGGCACAAACACAAACCCATCGTGTATCTCGCCCAGAAAGGGCTTCAGAAAATCACGATAGGTGACGTTTTCAAACACCTGTTTGCTTTCGGTCACGGCTTTATCCCAGACCGTGTTTTCGCTTTCCCACCATTTGGCCAGTTCGGATTGGCGATACAGGTCAACCAGATGTTTGTTCCAACCCGGCGGCGTCCAACGCGGGATGTCGCCTTCAAGTTCAGGCCAACTCCAGTGCATAATCAGCGTATACATCGCTTCCAGCGGCGCGCCTTGATCCAGCAATCCCTGTAACCCGACAATCGCCGGATGCTGCTGGAACTCTTTAAGCTGCTTGATGGTGGCGCGAGCATGGGCATGGGTGCCGTGCCGTTTACGTTCTTGCGCTTTTACCGGGAAGTCCGTCGCGGCAAGGGCAGCAGACATCAGCCGAATCCGGTCATCCAATTTGACGATGACATCAGGTTGGTTGCTCATAGGGCGTATCCAGTATCCCACAAAGTGAGGGCTAATC
>CAZTLI010000277.1:0-7254 GCA_964614375.1 uncultured Anaerolineaceae bacterium | reverse complement strand
CGCATCGCGAAAAAGCCAATCAAAAACGCCGCGAACACAATATCAAACCCATTCATACGCTGGGTATCGTCCCGACCATGTTCCGCCGCAAAACGCTCGAACATCAGGAATATCTGGGCGAATTGCAAAAGGCGTTTGGCAATCTAGTCTGGACGCCCCTGCCGCTGCGGACGATTTGGACAGAAGCCAGCCGCTTGCATCGTCCGGTCTGGTCATTACAGGTAGGTGACGCTGCTGCCGAAGCATGGGCACTGGTCGATCACTTCCAGCAGGAGGTCGTCCGTGTCTAGGAAGCGTGAACGTGCCAGTATCGACTTTGACGCGCTGGTGAATACCGAATCGGCGGGTGAAGTCGCGGCCCATATTTTTGGCGATGAGTCGCGGCGTGGGGGTTATCTGCGCCAGACAGACGAAGGCTTTCGCTTCGGGCGGATCAATCTCACGGCAATTGGCCTCCCGCCAGACACCGATTTATCGCCAGAGGAGTTTGAATCGCTCGGTGAAATGCTGGCGCGTTTAGAGGGGTCGCTGCAATGGTTGTTGGGCGATTGGCTGGCCTATGGCGAGACCCGTTGGGGCGAAACTGCCGCGCAAATTGCCGAAGTGGTCGGCCTCGATGTCAACACCCTTTATTCCTATGCGTCCGTGTGTCGCAATGTGCAATTCTTGATTCGAATCAAGAATTTGTCCTTTTCGCATCACCGCCTCGTCGCGGCGCTGCCACCCGATAGCCAACGGCACTGGTTGGAACTGGCGGAGGAAAAGGACTGGTCTGTCGCCACGCTGAAAAGCCACATCCAGCAGGCGCTTAATCCGCCAGCGAACAGCACCACTCCAGCATGGCAAAAGCCGATTGAGCGCCTGTCGAAATTCTTCACCCCCATCAAACTCAAGCGGATGAACCCCGCTGATCGTCATCAACTGCGTGACCATCTCGCCCATCTTATCGCCCAGATTGACGCCATCAAAGACTGAGCGAATCGACATTCATTGTGCATTTTTAGGCTGAATTCTCCTTACGTAAGGAGAATTTTCAGGAGTCTGGTGGCGATCTCACGCTGTGCCATTCTCGGTACATCCCGGGACATTCTCCGATTTTGTTGTGAAATCCACGCTGCAAATCTTGATTCGAATCAAGGTTTTGACGTTTCGGCAGCGGTTCTATTCGCCAGAAGCTGACACATGCGCGTATACTGTAAGCAAGAAAATCAGTAATCGAGGCAGCAAGCGATGGCTGTACAACTCAAACAACAGATGACGGCAGCACAATTCGAGGCCTTCATCAATTTGCCAGAAAATATTGACAGCCGATTTGAACTCGTCAGCGGAGAGGTATTTGAAGTGCCGTCGAACCCGTTTGTCTCCAAAATCGCGGCAAAAATTCTCACGTTTATCGGTATGTATCTGCTGAAAAATGACATCGGGCATGTGACTGGTGAGGCGGGTGGCTATCGGGTCGGCGGCAATCGTTACGCGCCTGATGTGGCCTTTATCTCCTACGTGCGGCAGCCCGAACTTGCCACCGACGGTTACAATCCCAACCCACCGGAACTGGCGGTCGAAGTCATCTCCGACCCGGACAATCCAGAAGAACAACGCACGCTCCGCCTGAAGTTGACGAGCTATTTAGCTGTCGGTGTCGTCGTGTGGATTGTCAACCCATTTGATAAAACGGTTGAAGTGCATGAGGTCGGGAAATCCGCCCGCGTGCTGGACGAAAACGGCACACTCACCGCGCCGGATATTTTGCCCGGATTTGAGCTGGCAATCGCCGACATCTTCCCCCAAATGCCCACCGCTTAAGCTGCCCCACGCGCCCGTTGCAGTGCAATCTCGCGCCCTGTGCCATATCCCAAATGGAGGCTGTGCTAAGTCCATACACCATATCCCAAACCACGTCTACCGCTCCCTCCCCCACCACGACCCCTGTCGTGCGGTGGGGCGGTGACTTGCTGGCATTATGTCAGCTATCGGCAGCGCGGGGCGGGCAAAATTTATCGCAAATCGGGTAGGGGAGATTTTATCCCAAGCGGGTATGCTGGCGGCGAAAAATGCAAGCGTCCGCCACCCATGCGCCTGATGGGGTATGAGCCGTCGTGATCAACAAGCCGCTGTTCGGTTGGATAATTATCATCGGAGTTATTCAGGTCGTGTTGGCGCGACTATCAACGGAAGCGCTGAAAACAGCCGGAGGACACAAAGTGTAAGCGCAAGCTGGCACATTTTCACTCTGTCCTTTTGGGCATCACTGTCCATGCACATCCCTGTTTTTACCCGGCGCTTGCGAGCTGGCACTGTTTTCAATTTCACGCCGCCGTCGCTTCATGCCCAGCGCAAACGGCGCGAGGCATGGCGGCAGCGCGTAACCTGAAAGCGAAAGTGGTATAGTTTCGCGTGAAGTGAGTGCATAAATTGGGCTGAAAAGAATACACGGCTATGGATAGCATATTTACAGCAGACGACTTTCCCGTCTTACATAAATTTCAACTGAGATGGGGTGCGGCAGCGGGCTATTTCAAGTTTTCGCACACACTGCCCGCTGAAGCTATGATTAGCAGTATCCGTCTTGCGCCCTACACCCGGGATGGCTGGCTCATCGTCACTCTGTCCAACGGCGAATGGGAAATTCCCGGAGGAACACGCGAACCCGGAGAAGATTTTGAAACCGCAATTCGACGCGAAATGCGCGAAGAAGCGGGTGCTGAAATCATCAACTATCAACCAATGGGCTACTTTGATATGATCTCTTCCGCCCCCGAACCCTATCGTCCCCATTTGCCGCATCCACGCTTCTCCATTCTCGTCCTGTTTGGAAAAGTGAAACAGGTTGGGAAAATCCAGCCCGCAAAAGGCGAACCCATCATCGGCACTGAAATCATCGCGCTCGATAAAGTCCTACGCAATTTTCGTCACATGAATCGGCCTGATATTGGGGAGCTATATCAACTTGCGGCGCTGCTGCGCGCCCGGGCGTGAACTATCGCATAACCCGCATCATCAGCCAGCGATTGACGCGATTGACGCGCACAGTCGGCGTGGCCTATGAACGGCTAAAATGGGCTTAAATCGGCGTTCGCTAAGCAGACAGGCTCAGTGTATGGTCGATTCGTGGGAAAACGCCGCAAATCGCAAATTTCATCGTTTTCGGGGTTCATCCGCGCAAGTGTCATCACCGCACACACAATCACGCCATTTTTGCGCTTGTCATACAAAGGATTGCGCTTTTTCGGAGGCAGCACATGAGGAAAATAGCGCGTGCCCTACTTCAGTCGTTGGACTGCAATAGGGCACGGTTGTTTACAAGTGTGTGCCAGCAGGACAATGGCCTGTCCTACTGTACAAGCGATAGCGACTTACTGCGCTTCAATCGAACCCGCAATCGCGAGCAAATCGTCGATAGCATCGCCGGGGTCGGCAGTGAGTTGTGTCGCGGTTATCGTAATGATGTTGGTGTCATCGGGCGATACAAACAACGTCACACCACCTGCATGAGTGACATAGAGGACTGTCCGTCCGTTTACTTCCGCTGTTTCGACATCACCCAAAGCGGAGGCAGCGGCATTGACAAACGTATCCATGTCAGCCCCACCCAGCGGTGCTTGCGCGGCAGCGATAGCGATTTCGCCATTGCTCAGGACGCCAGCTTCGTTAGCGCTATAGCCGTCGGGCACAGTCGCCGTGAACATTTGACCGGCTGCAACACCGAACGATACCGTATCGCCGTCTGCGCTGGAAGCATCGGTATCATCACTGCTGTCATCAGATGTCGTATCCGAAGAGGTGTCATCTGCGGGGGCTTGCGTTGCATCACCACCGCCGCCACAGGCCGCCAACAGCACAGCCATCAACATCACCAATACTAGTACAAACAAAGACTTCCCTTTAAACATTGCGTTGCTCACCTTTGTTAATATGATCGGTAATGTCCAGTATATTCAGGTCAACTGACCACGCAACCGGCAGCCTGTATAAATTGTGCAAAAATGTCCAATCCGGCGCCAATTTTGATTACAGTTTCGTAACCTCGCTAGCTGTGCCGGTTATGAATCACCATTTTTACGCCCGTTTGCCCGTGTGGGACGCGGCTTCGGGATACGCATCGGCAGGGTTGTACGACGGACGCCATCAAACTGGTACAACGCATTGGCGACTGCGCCCGCTGTCGGCACGAGGCCAATTTCGCCCACACCTTTTGCACCATAAGGGCCATACGGGTCGGGGACTTCTACGCCGATGACTTCCATGTCGGGCATATCTCGCGCCCGCAATATGCCACACTTTCGCAGCATCGTGCTTTTGGGACGCCCGCCTTCGAGTTCCAGATTTTCGCTGATAGCATAACCCAATCCCATGTGAATTGAGCCTTCCAGTTGGCCTTCAAACAGCGTCGGGTTCATGATTTTGCCGGCATCGTGGGCGGCGGTGATTTTATTGATTTGTCCATCGTCATCCAGCGTGACGAGCTGCGTGGCATAACTGTAGGAATAGTGGGTATAGACCTTCTCGACCATCGCACCGGGTTTAGTCGTCCAATCGACCACCCATTCGCCTATATATTCTCTTCCCACAAGGTCGGTCAGGGAGTGCGTTTTCAAATCTTCGACCAGTTGTTTGGCGGCCTCGATTAAGGCATTGCCGACCAGTGATGTCCCGCGCGAGGCGGTGGTCATCCCCGCGACCATCTCCGATTGGGTATCGACACGCACCTCGATGCAATGGGGGTCGATGCCCGTTTCAGTGACCAGCGTTTGCAGCGCCATCGTATGCACACCCTGTCCCATTTCCGTCCAGCCATGATCGACGACGACCTTATCAGGCGCAACAATTGTGATTTTGACTTTGGACGAGTCCGGCATTCCGTTCCCGATCCCCGTGTTTTTGATACCACAGGCGATACCGGCATATTTGGCAGCATAAAACGCATCTTTAACGGCTATCAATGTCGCCCGGACGCCCGCGCCGCCTTCGATGACCTGTCCGGTTGCAGTCATATCGCCATCTTTGAGCGCATTCTCATAACGGAACTGCCAGCGATCAAATCCGCCCTGTTCGCACAAATCGTCGATGCAGCTTTCGAGCGCGAAGGCCGTCTGATTGACGCCAAAACCACGCATCGCGCCGCAGGGCAGATTGTTGGTATAGACGGCGGTACTTTCAATATCGGTCACGGGGAAATTATATGCGCCTGTCGCATGACCAGCGGAACGTTCCAGCACCTTCATCCCCACCGAGGCATACGCGCCTGTATCACCGACAAAGCGCCCGACACAGAATGTCAATTTGCCGTTTTCGTCGCAGCCAATCGTATAGTCCATCCAGATGGGATGCCGTTTGGGGTGCATGATGATCGATTCGTCGCGCGTCAACCGCACCTTGACCGTCTCTTGCATCAGATACGCCGCGACTGCCGCGTGCCCCTGAACGCTTAAATCTTCCTTGCCGCCGAAGCCGCCGCCATTGGGCACGAGAATCACGCGGACATCGCTTTCGGGCAGTCCCAGCAGTTTGGCGATTTGTGTGCGGTCTTCAAACACACCCTGTCCTTGCGATAGGACTTCCACGCCGCCGCCTCTGGGATAGGCAATGCAGGCCTCTGGCTCCATGAAGCCGTGTTCAATCATCTGGGTCTGATACACGCCATGCGAAATATAGGCCGACTGCGCCTTCGCCTGTTTGAGATCGCCGCGCTGGGTGATGCTTTTCGACAGCACATTGCCGCCCGCGTGAATAGATGGACTATCGGCCTTGAGTGCCGCGTGCATATCGGTGACAGGTTCGAATACTTCATAATCCACTGTGATGAGGCCAACGGCTTCGCGGGCAATCGCATCTGTCTCAGCGACGACACACGCCAGCACATCGCCGACATAGCGCGTGGTCTCGCCCTCGGCAATCATCAAAGGCCAGTCCTGGCGGATGAGGCCGATAGTACGGTCACCGGGCACATCCTTCGCCGTGAATACCCGCAGCACGCCCGGATGAGACTGTGCCGCAGAAATATCTAACTTGAGGACTTTTGCACGCGGATGGTCGCTGAATTTCAACGCGCCGTGACGCATTCCCGCCAGCCGAATATCATCGACATAATGATGCTGTCCGAGGACGAATTTTTGCGCCTGATACTTGGGATGTTTTGACCCTGCGCGACCATCGCTGGACGGTGGGGGGATTTCTTCCTCTTTGCGGATGGCGTCCGCCGCGTATTGGATGGAGTCGATGATTTTTTTGTAACCAGTGCAGCGGCACAGATGCGGCTGCAAGGCTTTTTCGATGTCGGCTCTGGATGGGTCGGGATTTTTATTGATGAGCGTGTTGGCCTGCATCACGATGCCGGGAATGCAGAAACCACACTGCACGCCGCCTTTTGCCACAAACGCATTGGCGAACACATTCTGGCGATATTCACCCATGCCCTCCGTCGTCGTGATATGACTGCCCGCGACTTTTTCCATCTTCGTCACGCACGATAAAACCGCTTTGTCATCGACCTGCACCACACAGCAGCCACAGGCGGCCTGTGGCGCACACCCATCCTTCGGCGACATGATGCCCGCGTCATCACGCAAATAGGTTAACAAGGGCAAATTGGGGTCGCCGTCAAATTCAATTTCACGCCCATTGAGAAAAAAAGTAATCATGAGGCTCTCCATCCAGTATAGACCAGTTGGTGGGGGTGACATACTCCCCATGCCTGAAGGCAGGGGCATCTGACGTTAACGCCGAATGCTCTCTAAACGAGAGGCTTCTTCCGACTGAGACAGTATGAGGCGATGCCCCGCCTCTAAAATGTTGACTGCCGCATTGTGATCACGGTTTAAGTTAAGACCACAACGATTACACTTAAAAACACGCGCTTTCAATTCTAACTTTTGTTCGTGACCGCAACCTGAACATTTTCCTGTCGTGCGTTGCCAGCGGTCAATGAAGAGGACTTCTTTTCCGCGCTTGAATGCCACCCATTGCAGAACCTTGACGAACCGGGCAAAGCCTAAATCCGATACTTTGCGTCCCCACAACCGTTTCATGCCATCAAGATTCAAATCTTCAAAGACGCGCGTATCATATTCATCACACAAGCCATGCGCCAATTGTAAATGAAAGTCCAATCGTTTGTCACTGATACGAATGTGACGCCGCGCAAGGTGCTGCACCCCTTGACGCTGGTTCTCAGAATCTTTGACTTTCTTGGAGACCTGTTTTTGTAGCTGTCGCATCCGGGGCAGGTCTTGTTTGAAAAACTGCGGTGCTGCGATG
>CAZTLI010000276.1:0-7277 GCA_964614375.1 uncultured Anaerolineaceae bacterium | reverse complement strand
TTCCATCGGCAGTCCCATCCAGCCAAATTGTCCCCAGAAGCTGTTGAACGTGGTCGTGATACCCTCGCTGAGATAGGCGCTAAATCCCATGCGCTCGATGCCATCAACCGTGCGGGGTTGGTCAGCGACGACGACATCATGCGCCCGCAAACCCAGAAAATCAGGCATACCATACGTCCCCAGATTGCGCGCCCACCAGATACCGCCCAATATCAACGCCGGAATCAGACACCATGCTAGCGCCTTCGCCAGTGTCACTGTGTTTGGCTTACTTTCGGCATCGCGCGTCATCCACCAGCGCAAAACAATCGCCAGCGGCACAATCCCCGCGAGGAAAAACGTCGTCGTTTTGGTCAAAAAGCCGACGCCAATCCACACTCCCAATCGCCACAGGGGAACATCCGCGCCTTTCAGATAGCGCAGCGTTTCCAATAATGTCCGGGCGATGATGACCTCTGCCAGCACGTCGTTATTGACCGCGGAGAGCATTGCCACATGCTGCGGCAAAAAGGCGACAAACGCCGCCGCGCCCAACGCGATTTGCGGACGGTCAGGCAGGATAGTTGTGCTAATCTGGTATGCACTGAATACGACAATCGCACCTAACAGCACCGAAGACAGCCGCAGCGCAACGAGTCCGCCGTTGGTCAATTTCCAGATGACCGATGCCAGCACATAATACAGGGGCGGTTGATGGTCTTCGTATTGAATCGTATCGAAGTCGTCCAATAGCGCTGGATGGAAACGTTCAGACGTGAGTTCGCTGAGATAGGTTTGATTCCAGTCGCCGGGTTCAATGACCGGGCAGCAGCCATCCGACGCCACCTGTCCGACATAGTTATAGTGCGCGGGTTCGTCGGGCGCTTGCCATGCGGGAGTCTGCGTGGCGAATAAGATGCCCAATAGCAAATAAATCAGCATAATGATGCCGAGAACTACTTTTTCCGCCGTCAAACCTGCCATGCGTCTAGCCTCCGGTTGTGATGCCGGGTGCGATTGTGCCGTTAACGCGGGTGTTTGGCAATGGCGCGCCAACCGGGATTGAAATATGCGTATCGTATTACCCGTTTAAGCAATTTAGTTGCATATTCGTGCGAAATATCGTATTTTATAAGTACCGTTTGGTACAGCAGTGGAGAACCAACCATGCCCATTCATGTTGTAATCGTGCTCAATCCAGATCGTCCATCACAGAAAAACGAGACCACCTCAAAACCCGCTAAATAGTGTTTTTAAATAGGGTATTTAGTGTACAGGTCGCGTCGCATAGATGCGGCCTTTTGTATTTCTATAGTGTATGCCACAATCAAGCCGTTTCACCTGCTGTCAGGACAAACAATGGAATTGCTGGTTGGCACAAATAATGTGGGCAAGGTGCGCGAATATCGTTCACTGCTGGCTGATTTGCCGATTACGTTTCTCACACTAGCCGACATCGGGCTGGACATGGATGTGGATGAAACGGGCACGACGTTTGCAGAAAATGCCACGATTAAAGCACTGGCGTTCGCGAAAGCCAGTGGTTTGTGGACTGTGGCAGATGATTCGGGCTTATGTGTCGATGCGCTCGATGGTGGGCCGGGTGTCTATTCGGCGCGTTTCGGCGGGCCGGGATTGGATGATCGGGGGCGTCGCTTGAAGTTGTTGGAGATAATGGTCGATGTGCCGGATGGTCAACGCACGGCCTATTTTCAGTGTGTGATTGCGCTGGCACGACCTGTTGAAGCTGATATTGTGACTGTGAGCGGGCGTTGTATGGGCCATATCCGGCGCGCAGAGAGCGGCACAGACGGCTTCGGCTATGACGCGATATTCCAGCCCGATGGTTTTGACGTGACATTCGCTGAACTTACGCGCGAAGAAAAGGGCAATATCAGTCATCGTGGGGCGGCGGTGCGCGCCCTCGTCCCCGTGCTGCGCCAGTTACTCGAAAACTAATGCTGTTGACCCGACAACAGTTTCTTACCAAAGCGCGCGATTGAGTCATCCACAGATTCTGCCAATATGGGTAACGCGACCCAGCGCGCGCCGTCAATTTCCACCTGTTCACCTGTTAACCGAAACAGATACCGCACGTCATAGTGATAATGGGCGGGTTCAGTCCTGGTCGCTGGAATCAAATGCACATCCACGTCGAACGGCGTTGTATCGACCAGTGCGACGGCTGGCGTAGATAGGCCGGTTTCTTCCAGCAGTTCGCGGAGGGCAGTGGCATGTGTGGATGTGTCGCTGGCGGGTTCACAGTGTCCGCCCGGCTGCAACCAGCGTTTCAATTTGCGATGCCAGACGAGCAGCGCCGCTGATGAATCCGCATTGACCAGCACTGCCGAACTTGTGATATGCCCGTGCTGGGTGCTGCGCGAAAAGGGATATTGAGTCTGTTTCAGGAATTGGATGATGGATAGACGATGGGCAGCTTCGGCACTGTCGAAGGGTTGATATTGGTTTAGACAGGTCAATAGAGTCGATTGGTAATGGTTGAGCGACGGTGAATCAGGCATCGGCACGACGCAAACGATGTTTGATTTTTTCGATTCGCATTCGCAAAATATCATCGACTTCTATATCTTCGGCGACTTTATTGCAGCTATGCAAAACTGTGCTGTGCGTGCGCCCACCAAAGGCTTCGCCAATCTGTGGCAGCGAGGCATCGGTCATTTCCCGCGCGAGGTACATGCCGACTTGCCGCGCCTGTGTGATGCGGCTTGTGCGTCGTTTGCCCATGAGGTCGTGTGGATTGACACCATGCGCTTCGGCGGTGGCATTCACGACCATCGCCAGTGTGATGTATTCGCGTTTGCGCTCAAAATTGTTTAACGTTTTCTCGGCTTTATGCAGTGAAATTGACCCGCCTGCAAGATGTGTTTTGGCGAGAATCTGGTTGAATACACCTTCTAATTCCCGTACATGATTGTGGGCATGTTCGGCAATCATTTCAACAATTGACCGATCCAGTTCGATGCTGCGTTCGTTCGCCCACATCTCGACGATTGCCACGCGCGTTTCAAATTCGGGCGGTTGAATATCGACCACTAATCCGCCTTCAAAACGGGAACGCAAACGGGCTTCCAGGGTTTCGAGTTCGCGCGGGTGACGGTCTGAAGCCAGCACAACCTGTTTATTATAGGTCGTCAGCGTGTTGAAGGTGTGGAAAAATTCTTCCTGTGTGCTTTCTTTGTTGCGGATGAACTGTATGTCATCAACCAGCAGCACGTCGGCAGTGCGATATTTTTCGCGGAACATCGCCGTTGTGCGATTGCGGATAGAATCCACCAGGTCGTTAACGAAGGCTTCCGATGGAATATACAGCGTCCGCAGGCCTTTCGTCTGGTAAACATGGGCAATCGCTTGCAGCATGTGCGTCTTGCCGATACCGACACCGCCATAAATCAGCAGCGGGTTATAAACGCTTGCCGGATATTCCGCGACAGACCGTGCCGCTTCATAGGCCATGCGATTGGATTTATTGACCACAAATCGTTCGAATGTCAGCCGCGCGTTGAGTTTGCTTTCGGGCAGGGTGGCGCGTTCGGGACGCACGATTTGTTCGTGGAGGGGGGCGGTGTCTAGCTCTTCCTGGGCTTGCTGGGCCAACAGCTTAAACAGCGGCATCTCATTGTCAGTATCGGGGTTGGTTTTAGGACGTTCAGGTTTATAGACCTCAAAGCACAGTTCAACGTCTGTGCCGACCACCTCGCTGAGGACACGTCGCAGCGTGCGATAGAGGCGATGTTGCAGCATATCGCGGGCATAGGGACTGTGTGCGCCAATGACAAATGTGCCGCTGTCATGCCGTAAGAACGTGGTCTTACGCAGCCACGTATCAAAACTAGCGCGATTTAGTTGGAGTTCAAGTTGGCTAAGCGCCACGTCCCACGCGCGTTCAGCATCCACAGACTTTATACCCTTTTCGTATTTGCATCCTACAACCATAGACTATAAGAGACGGTAAAACGCACAGTCGGCGCTTCCCGCAGCGGGCAAAATAAACCCGCCAGGCTCGTTATAGACCCCGTTCCCTTGAAGTGTTTTGTTACCGTGTGTTTGGTGTTGTACCAGTATTGTGTAATCAGCAGGGGTGTGTACCGATTACCACTGTCGAGGTGTGGTTACCCCCGATAAAAGCACTGGCTTATATTCATCCCTAGTATAGCGCAGGACGGATTGTTCCTCAACTGAAATCGCGTCGAATCTGAAAATTTTAAGGTTGGGATAATTCATGCACGGAACTTTAACATAACGGCTTTTATTTCACATTTCATTTCCCAAATAAACTTGGGATAAAGCGCGCAACACTTGGGATAAAACCGCAATTTTGGGGGTCAATCGCCCCGATTTATCCCAATTTTTCGCTCGTAAATTTGGTTAAGAAAGGTTAAGGAATCGCGTTTGTGAAATTCTTAATTTTTTAACGTTGGGATAATTCATGCAGAAAAGGCCATTTAGCGCCCAAATTTGGGATAACTTCCCCCCTTCGGTTTGTATCGCGCTGTGGCTGAACTTTTCCCGGTTGGTAGACGTGATAGCGTTTTATGGGTAAAATTTGTGAAGAGTGTAAACCCTCGATCAACATCAATGGTGGTCAGCATGTAGGCAATGCAGTACAAACAGAAACGGGGGCTGCGAATCATGCAAAAATATAATCTCATGCTATAATGCACACATTTGGATCACCGCATATCGGTTCGTAGGCTGTTCATGGTAGCGCCGTTGGCCTGAATATGCACCGGCGTATCTTGATACAGGTTGCTGGGACTTATTTGAGAGCGTGCCCAGTCGAGGCATGTGTATTGCAGCGATATTGAAATTTCTCATTAAAAATATGGTAGATCACAATGAACGATCATAATGATAATTACGGCTCCACGGGTGGGAACTCCGACGGTCCAGATGTGATAAAAGTTTCAGCGCGGTCACGCTCTACTGCGGTTGCGGGGGCAATAGCAGGTGTCATTCGTGAATATCAATATGCCGAGGTGCAAGCCATCGGCGCAGGTGCGGTCAACCAGGCAGTGAAAGCACTGGCGATTGCTCGCGGTTATTTGACTCGCGATGAAATAGACATCGTGTTTATCCCGTTTTTCACAGAGGTCGATATTGACGGTCAAGAGCGCACCGCCGTGCGCTTCAAGGTGCTGCCACGCGACTGAGATTTCAAGATGTCGGTTGATTTACATACCCATACCACTGCATCGGATGGACTTTATGCGCCGGAGGCACTGGTTCGGCTTGCACAGGCACGGGGTCTAACGTCTCTGGCCATCACCGATCACGATACCACCAACAGTATCGCGCCCGCACAACACGCTGCATCTGCATCCCTCACGATTATTCCCGGTATTGAGTTAAGTAGCTACAGTGATGGCATGGACATACACATCCTTGGTTATTACTTTACCGATACGCCCGACTTTCAACGTCAATTAATCCAATTTCGTGAAGATCGTATGACCAGAGGCCAGAAAATTCTGGCGAAACTGTCTTCGTTGGGTGTGCCGGTTGAATGGATGCGCGTCAAGCAGATTGCGGCTGGCGGGGCGATTGGTCGTCCGCATATCGCCCAGGCGCTGCTCGAAGCCAAGCACGTCTCGTCTCGGCAAGAGGCGTTTGACCGTTATCTGGATGCAGACGCTCCCGCTTATGTCGCGCGGACCCTGCTGACTCCCGAAACGGCAATCCAACTGCTGCATGGTGTGGGCGGCGTGGCGGTGTTGGCCCATCCGGGTTTAATCAAAGGGTATCAGACGCTGATGGGGCGATTGGTCTCTGCGGGTCTGGATGGTGTCGAAGTGGTGCATCCAAAACACGATGTGAGTACGCGCGAAACCCTGCGAGGATTGACAAAAGCCTATAAACTAATTGCCACAGGGGGATCGGACTTTCATGGCCCGGATGATGAGGGTAAGTTGTCGTTGGGCATGTATACACCCCCGCCGGGCTGCGTCGCCGCACTAAAAACCCGTACTCAATCCTATCGCTAATTTACTGAGGAGCTGCATGATGATTTT
Organism: uncultured Anaerolineaceae bacterium; assembly: GCA_964614375.1. Classification (GTDB taxonomy): domain Bacteria; phylum Chloroflexota; class Anaerolineae; order Aggregatilineales; family Phototrophicaceae; genus CAZTLI01. The sequence goes on along the minus strand of CAZTLI010000276.1, from coordinate 1,269 downwards.
ACGGTCTCGATTCTGGTGGATTGGGCTTTTTTTGGTTTGTGTGATGATTGTCCCAATATCGGCGCAGGATACACCTGACGATGATGAAACAGATCGGACGTGTAATGCGCTGGTAGATACAGCCTTAGAAGCAATAGGTAATGCGTGTGGCGATCTAGGTCGTAATGAGGCATGTTATGGTAATTTCAATGTGCAGGCAGTCGATTTTGACGATGCGCCTATTACAGATTTTGACGATTCAGGGGATGTGACACCTATTAGTACGATAGCGACTATCACAACCGCGCCGCTCAATCTGGATGAGCAAGTATGGGGTGTGGCGGTGCTCAATCTACAGGCCAATCTGCCCGATACATTACCCGGTCAGAACGTGACGTTTCTCATATTTGGCGATGCACAAATCAATGCTGATGACGATGCGCCCGATGGCTTTGGCGCGCCGATGCAAGCGTTTCGCCTGTCAACAGGTGTGGGACAGGTGACGTGTGGCGCTGTCCCGCGCGATGGTGTGATGGTGCAATCGCCACAGGGCACGACTGTTAATTTTCTCATCAATGGTGTGGAAGTCGAGATGGGCAGCACGGTCTATTTAGCGGTCAATGAGGACGAAGCACTGGTCATCAGTGTCGTCGAAGGTCACGCGACAGTGACATCTGACGGTGTATCACAAACGGCACAGGCGGGTGAGCAAATCACCGCCGCAGAAGGCCATGCGCCATCCGCGCCACAATCGCTCGTACCAGACCAGTATCACGATGTCGTTATTCTAATGCCGCTACTGCCGGGCGGAGAGGGCACACTGATCGTGTTGCCCGCCACAAATGATGGGTGGTTCGATACAGGTGTACAGTTAAACGCAGGCGATACCGTCCATATCGTGGTTGGAGGTCATATTGATGTGTGGCCTGATTGTGAAATGGCTGAGTCGGAATTTTCGTGCTCGACGATGCGGTTTGGCCCCAATGGGACGGGCAGTTTTGGGCCTGCCAGCCCGGATTATTATATGAGTGGTGTGAATATTGGCGCACTGGTTGGACGTATTGCCGGGGGATCGCCATTTTTCATCGGGACGGGTGGCGCCTTCACCGCGAGCAGCAGCGGAAGTCTGGAAATTGTAATTAACGACGTTGTAGAAATGGAAGACAATACTGGCAGTTTTGTGGTGTTCATCCGTCCGACGGGCGCGCCATAACCCTATAAACCGGGATAATCCAGAAACAACACTTCCAACACCATCCGTACATTGGCGTTGGTGTTGCTGATGGTCTT
>CAZTLI010000275.1:0-7278 GCA_964614375.1 uncultured Anaerolineaceae bacterium | reverse complement strand
ATGCCGATATAGCCTTTTTCTGGCGTGTGCTGGTGAATGCGCCATAGAAAATCGTGCGAAAGTTCTTCGGGAGTGGGCGCTTTAAAGCTCGTCACCCGCACCCCCTGCGGATTAATGCCCTCGAATACACTGCGAATGGTGCTGTCCTTGCCACCAGCGTCCATCGCTTGCAACACGATTAACAGGCTGTATTTGCTCTGTGCATACAGCATTTCCTGCAAATCGCGCAGGCGGTCTTGCAAGACTTTGACTTCTTCGCGCGCCGTTTCTTTGTCATAGTCACCCGTATAATCCGGGTCATATTCCGCCAGCCGCACGATTCCGCCCGGTTTGGGATGTAACACCTGTTTCGCCATTGTGCCCCTCCTTGATTATCAACCGATAGCCACTATACCCCATTATGGTCTGGCGAAGGCTTTTTCGTCTTGAGGTTCGACGGTGCGTGTCTCTTCATTGCGATAGGTGACCATACCCGGCCCCGCGCCCTGAATCTTGCGGACGTATTTGCGCCGCGTCACATCAACCAGCACTTTGCCGTCGCTGCGTCTGGAACTGTAATAGGCAGCGATGGCGGCGGCCTGCTCAATCACATTTTCGGTGATGCGCCGACCATCATTTCGGATGATGACGTGCGCGCCGGGAACATCACGGGCGTGCAGCCACAAATCCTGCGGGCTGGCGTTTTTGAACGTCACCTGCTCATTCTGACGACTGTTACGCCCGACCCACAGCACATAACCCTCTTTTGTGACGATTTTTAACGGGCCAGATTGCCCGCCACCACCAATCCGCTTGACCCGTTTGCCCTGCCAATAACCGCGCGATTGCAGCGCCTGCTGCACATCGTCGATTTCGGGCCAGTTGGTCGCGTGCTGCAAATCAACCTCTAGCTGATCAAGATAAGCCAGTTCGTTTTGTGTCTCCACAACCAATTGAGGCACGTCATCCTGTGCCGATTTTGCTTTATTATAGCGTTTGAAATACTGCTGGGCGTTATCCATTGGCGATAGTTGGGGATTGAGTTTAATCACCAGTTCCGGCGCATCCATCGCATACTGTGCGCGCAGTTCGGTCTGACCGGATTGGATTGTGTATTGATAGGCGAGGATGAGTTCGCCACTTTGTTTGAGGATTTCGCGTTCGCTATCATCTTTGAGACCACTTTGCAACGACGCCAGTTTACCCTGTAAGCGCCCCTTCGCATCTTCTATTGCGGCTTGCACAGGTTTTTTGGCGGCGTTGTAGGCATCCTCGCCAACAGGCGCGCCGTAATACGATTCCAGCGCCACGCTGATTGACTCGACCAGTCGCCATGCGTTTATGTGTTCGAGCGGATAGACACTAAAGGCTTCCAGCAGGCTGTCTGTTCCAGCAATTCCCGGCTGCCAATCGCGATTTTTTAGTGGTTCGATAAGCTGTAGGAGCGTTTCATAGACAGCATTGACATCGGCGTCCGACGATTTAACAGAGTCATCACCCAGCGCACGATAGACAATTTCTTTCGCCAGCAGCGGACTCATTCCCAGCAGTCGTGAACTCAAAAGTGAAAATGTTTTACGTTTGGGGTCGTCATTCTGGTCAAACATCCCCTGCAAATCATCAAAAGACAGTGTAAATGGGTCGCGTTTGCCTGTCATTGGCGGGGGCGGCATATAGTCATGCGCGGGCAGACTCAACCGATACCGATTGTCCTCCGGCCCCACGCGGCGCATACAATCAACAATGCGGCCTTCTTGCACCAGCAGGATGTTACTCCGGCGTTCCATCGGCTCGATGATGATGGTGACATCGCCCTTTGGCCCCTCAATGTCGAGATGCAAGATGCGTTCCCACGGTGGTTGACTCACATGCGTGACGAGTCCCCCATCGACATAGCTGCGAAAGACCAGTCCCAATTGTGTTGGCTTGTGCAGACCGCGCCGCAGCTTATCGCTCACGAGGTGAACGCGCGGTGTATGCTGGTCGGCACTCATATACAGATAATGGCGCTGATGATTGGCGTAAATTTCCAGCCCAATGCCCGTTGCATCAACGTCGCGCACATCCTGCACGCGCCCGCCGACGATTGTATCCATCAATTCATCAACCAGAGCCGCCACAGTAAACGCATCAAAATACATAATTCACTCAATAGGTCTAATCGTGGTTTGCTACGGTTATCATGATACCTGTCCCGCACACGATAAAAAAGGGAAGTCTATGACAGTCCCGCAGCGCGTGAATGTGAATTTTTCAAAAAATTGGGGCTATTCACCCGGCTTGAGGCACGTAAACAGCGTCTGATAAGTGCCATTCCCTTCAATAGTCGAGCGAGTCACGTCCGGCTCAAAACCGATTTCGCGAATCAGATTCAGCCATGCCGCGCACGCAAACAGGCCGAAGATGTGGCGTTCGTGATGGACTTGTACGGGGTCATTGCCTTCACGCAGCAGATACACGTAATCAGAAACACACGTATCGTCATCCGGGTCAGGGTCGAATGTCCATTCCAGAAAACGCATAGCGCGTCCGTCCCCATCATGCCCGCCATGCGATGTATAGGGTTTAAATGTCTCACGCACAGAGTCGGGAACGAACAGCGCCACACCACCCGGTTTGCAATGAACATAAGCCGTTTCGATGGCCTGCCGCAGGTCTTCGATACGGGTCATATAGCAAATCGCATCGTGAATAAACACGGCATCAAACTGCCGATTCAGGCGCACCGTTCGCATATCGCCCTGAATGTGCTCACATTCGGGATTTAATTGCCGACTCACTTCGAGCATTCCCGGTGACATATCCACCAGCGTGAGTGTGTAGTGCTGTTTGAGATGAGAAGCGTTGTTGCCACCGCCCGAACCCAATTCGAGGACGTGCTTAATCGGAATTTTACTGGCGGATTCGATATACTGGCGATAAAGCGCCGCTTCTTCGGCATAATCTTCTGGTGCAGATAACAGAGGCCACCACGACGCGATTTCACTATACATTGTCAGAGTCTTAGCGTCAGTCATGTCCACCTCTTTAAGTTTTCGGGTTTATAGGTAATTACTGAGCATCAGCACTGAGCAGGTAGGCGATAATGTCGCCAATTTCAACGTCTGTCACTATCTCAGCATAATTCTGCGGCATCGCGCCACTGTAGCCTTCGAGGACAAACGCTGTCGGATGCACAATCGACTCGTAAATATAGGCGGCAGCGGTTAGTGGCGGACGACGGTCAGGGGCTGCATCAGCAATGCCGGCGAACGCAGGCGCAATCCCATTCGCCGCACCCACACGATGGCACACGCCGCATCCCAACTCATCAATCAGCATGTCGCCGCGCTGCGGGTCGGCATTTTCCAGCAAAGGTGTCACCGTTTCCAGATAACTATCGGCGGTGAGGGCAGCGGGTGTTTCATTATCCACTGGCACAGTTTCAATAAAGGCAATGACGAAGATGACGATAACCATTGCCAGCAGCACAAGTGCCACAATGACAGGCCAGCGCGATGGGGTTGATTGCGATTCAGGTGATGACACGAAAACAGCCTTACGCGAGGAAATAAACCATGACGATGCGATCAACAATCATCGCCAGAAACAGAAATGCCAGATAGGCTGTGGAATACTTGTAGAGACGGCGCGCGGTGGGTTTATCCGCAACGTTGATGAGTACCATCGCCATCCGCACCATCCCAAATCCTAAAATGGCAGCAGCCACCAGATAGATGGGGCCGAGCATATCGGGCACTGCGGGCAGGAGCAGCAGTAGACCGGGAATGAGGGTGATAATCCACAGTTGAATTGAATAGTAGAGAATTTGCTGCCGGGTGACAGCTTCGCCATGAGCGACGGGCATCATCGGCACGTTGGCGCGGGCATAATCGGTATTGACCAGAATCGCCAATGCCCAGCTATGCGGCGGTGTCCAATAGAAGATAATGGCAAACAGGATAAACGCCTCAACCGAGAGTGTACCCGTCGCCGCTGCCCATCCCACCAGCACCGGGAACGCCCCTGCTCCACCACCAATGATGATGTTGACGACAGTATTGCGCTTCAGCAGGATGGTATAGCCGATAATGTAGTAAATTGCGCCACCAAATGCCAGCGCCGCCGAATACACATTGACGAACAGGGCCAGAATGACCACCGACCATAAAACCAGACCAACCCCGAACAACAACGCATTCACCGGCGCAATGCGCCCCGATGGAATCGGACGACGGGCTGTGCGGGTCATTTTCGCGTCCATATCACGGTCAAGATATTGATTAATCGCACTTGCGCCCGCCGCCGCGAATGCCCCGCCAATCAACGTCGGCAGCAGAATATCGATATCGGGAATCCCGCGTGCGGCAACAATCATCGTCGTCACTGTTGTAAATAACAGCAGCAGCACGATACGTAATTTTGTCAATTCAAGATAAATACGGAAGGTTGATCTCAACCCGTTAGGCTGTCGGACTGTGGAGTCCATTCATTCTCCTGAACCATTTCACGGCTGTCGAGCCATTCAATTACACTTAGTGCGACCAGCAGTGCCCATGTGGTTGCTGCTAATCCTACGTGCGTCGCGCCCCACACCGGCGCGGCACTGGTAAAGATAAACGCTGCCCCAACCAGCGCCTGTACAGCATATGCAAGTAATGCACTCCATGCCAGACGGTTAGGCAGCGATGTTTGACGCACACGCCGCACCTGCCACACCAGTATCACCAGCGTGATGCCCAACGCGACCACGGCGAAACGGTGCAGCATGTGGATAATGGCGAGCTGACCAGCCTGAACGGGCAATACCTGCCCAAAGCACAAAGGCCACTCCTGACAGGCGAGGGTCGCGCCGCTGCCACGCACCAATGCCCCGGTCAGAATGATAATGAGCGACAGCACCGTGTTGATATACACCAGCATGGTCACATTATCAGCAGGGCGTTGTATCTGAGGCCGATAGACTGAAATCATCCCCGCAGCCAATAACGCGCCTAAAAGCAGCATCGCCGTACCCAGATGTAACGTGACCATCGTGGGTGATAAACCCAATTTCACGGTCAGCGCGCCGAGGATGCTCTGCATGAGAAAGAGTGCCGCGGCACTAACGGTCACAATAAATACGCCGCGATTCTGCCGCAAATAGCGCCGCCACGCCATGTACAACATTCCTAAACCCAGCAAACCAATCAGCAGCGCAAACAACCGATGCGTCCATTCAATCCACGCGGTGAGATTATCCAGCGGCGGGAAAATTGTGCCGTTACAAAAAGGCCAGTCTTCGCCACAACCCAAACCCGAATCGGTCACACGGACAACAGCCCCGAAGATAATCAGGCCGATGGTCAGTAGTGCGGTACAGATCGCGAGTCGAAAAAACCCGCGTGCGGAATGTTCGGAGGCATTGGTCATGTTGCGTGTGTCTCGTTAACAGCGGACAGTCGGATATGCCCGCGCCTCATGAGCGATGATTTTAACTGGCTTCCGGTGTCGCGGCCTGCACTTCGGTTGCTGCACCTGCTCGACTGCGGACTAACCCGCGATGTAAAAACCACATCACCAGCGCGATGGTAATCCCCATACCAAGCATATTGAACAAGATGAATCCCACCAGCAAGACGAACGCCTGTGCCTGTGGTGGCGTGGCTTCAAACACCGAACCTTCAGGGTTGTTCGTTTGAATAATTACCGGGAGCAGTTGACTGTCACTATTTTCCGACCCGGCAAGTTGTGCAGTCAGCCCACCGCCAATGATGAGCAATATGAGTACGCCAACAAAAAAGATGAAGAGTCTCACCAGTACCCTCCCGAAAAGGTGGTTGTTACAGAATGAGGCGATTGTACTATTTCGCACAACCTATCGCAAGTATCCATCATGGGCTGGAATCAATCATGGTTATTTCATGTCGCTGTGCGAATCGGTTTGCGATTCTTCGCGCGATTCTTGCATATTATCATCTACCGCATCCAACTGTTCACTCGAACCTTCATCGGGTGGCGCGGTACTGAAATTGTAAATGTCCCGGATAGAGCTTTCGCTGTCGGGATCACGACGCGCCGTATGTGGCAGTGTAAAGCTAAAGGTACTGCCTTCGCCCGGTTTGCTCTCTACCCAGATATGCCCATCATGGCGCTGAACAATTGCATACACAATCGCCAAGCCTAAGCCGCTCCCCTCGACACGATGCGAAGACTCCGATTTCACCCGGAAGAAACGTTCAAACACATGCGGGATTTCGTCTGCCGGGATGCCAATGCCACTATCGCGTATATCGACGCGGATAAATGCTTGCTCGTTCCGGGCATTCACCCAGATTTTGCCATCATCGACATTGTATTTCATCGCGTTACTCAACAGATTGTTGACCAACTGGCTCAACAGGCGCGCATCGCCCACAATGGGTTGCAAATCTGCTGCAATATCCGCCTCGATAGAAATCCCCCGCTGTCCACCGCTGGACTCCATCATCTCGATAACGTCGGTAATGATAGCCCCCATATCACAGGCGGACATATCTAGCGGCGCATTAGCTTCCAGGCGGGCAAAATCCAGCAAATTAACAATCAACAATTCCATACGCTTCAACCCATGCAGCGCCCGCTCGGAAAAGTGCATTTGCCGTTCGGTTAGGGGGCCGCTGTGCTGAAGGAGTTCAATGAACCCCTTGACGGCGCTGATGGGCGTTTTGAGGTCATGGGCGACGATGCTAATGAGATCGGTATCAAAATTACTTTGCTCTTTGACAGTCATGATTCTTCCACAGGCGATAATAAGGCGGGCAGTTCGTTAAGCGCATAGGCCACTCGCGTACCGTGCCATGTCAACAGCGATCCATCAATCAAATGAATCTGGTTAGAACGGGCGGCGGGCACATCCCACGCGGCGAAGCGCGGCACGTCATCTTTAGTAAAAGCAAAAGGTTCACTGGGCAATAAGATAATATCGGGTTGGGTGGCAATCACTTCTTCGTCAGAGACACGGGGATAGCGGCGATCACGGCCTGCAATGCGCGGGTCATCATCGGCATAGCGTTCACCTGTACCGAGGTCACCTTCCAGCGGAAAATGCCGTCCACGGTCAGCAAAGACATTCGTTCCACCACAAACCGTCAGCAAATCATGGGCATAGGTATCCCGATTAAATGTCATCAACGGGTCAGACCAGATCGGCACAAATACCTTGCGGACACGATCTGCGTGCTGCCGCGCCATCCCGACGACCCAATCATAGGTTTGTTCAATCAAGCGCACACGCGGCACCATTTCGGTCTCATCGAACAGGTAAATGATGTTCCACAATAGATTGAATACATCGGGCAC
>CAZTLI010000274.1:0-7325 GCA_964614375.1 uncultured Anaerolineaceae bacterium | reverse complement strand
TAAAACACGCCGCGCCCGCTGGGTGAAGCGTTCCATTTTATTCGGCACGGTTCAATTACCTCCGTCGCCCTCGGCATATTTGCCTTTTCAGTTTAGCGATGAGCGCACGTTCGTTCTCACGTCCGCCTGACTTCCATTTTACTAATTATCCCAAAAACTGCCAACGTAGCATTTGGGATATATTTCCCCAATTGGGCGATAAAAGCATCCTATGGGCGCAATCACCGTAGATTTTTAAGAGAGGTGCTCCGCTCTTAACAGGTTTACAAATCCGGGGCAGTGATTGCAAGCTGTTATAACCAACCCACTGAAAACCCTGATTTTTGTACTTATCACTCTAGCACAGTTCCACAGCAAATGGTATCAATACTTTGTTAGAATAGCTCGGCTTATCGTTAGCTTTCTGTGATGTCGCCGCTATCTTCATTTTAGCTGCAATCGCTAACAATTTCGTTAAGAAAAATCAAAACAGGAGCACATACCCAACCCCTGTTTATAGATGGCTATTCAATTAAGGTAGGATTTTCTTAAGCATCACCATGGGAATCGTCAGCGGCATCGCTGCCTTCATCAGACTGTGACTGCGTGGTCGTATCGCGGGTTGCCATGGCCCAATCTAAGTCGAGATATTCGGCAGAATTGACCCGTTTCAGGCTTAAACCCAGCCGACGATTTTTTACATCAATCTTGACGACGCGCAGCGTGAGTTTATCGCCCACATTGACCACTTCGCGCGGATGATTGATACGCTGGTCGGACAATTCGGATATATGGATTAGGCCCTCAATCTCTTGAGCATCGGCAAGCTGCGAAAATGCGCCGAACTTCGTCAGCTTGGTCACCACACCCTCGACCAACTGCCCGACATTATACACACTCGCCACTTCATCCCAGGGGTCTGCCAACTGCCGCTTAACACTCAGGCCAATCCGCTTGCGGTCAGGGTCTATGCTAATGACTTCGACCCGCACCTTCGCCCCCACGCGCAGGACTTCACGGGGATGATTCACATGCTTCCATGACAGTTCGGTGAGATGCACCAGCCCCTCTGCGCCGCCGACATCGACAAACGCGCCAAAGTCTTCAAGGCTGACAACAACCCCATCGCGCACTTCGCCAACGGTCAGTTCATGGATTAATTCCGCTTTTCGTTTTTCACGCAGTTCACGCGAGGCGGCGCGCTCCGACAGAATCAACCGATTGCGACTGCGGTCAACTTCCATCACCTTCACCCCGATAGTATCGTTGACCATTTTGCCATACCGTTCTTCGGGGGTATCGCCTGTCATATAGGCACGACGTTCATCGCTCACTTGACTCTGGGGTACGAACCCACGTAAGCGCCCAAAGCGGACAATCAAGCCCCCTTTATTGTAGCCACCCACATGCCCTTCATAGACCTCTTTGCTCTTGCGATAGACTTCGGCTTCCTGCCAATCCAATTCTTCCATCGCACGATTGATCGAAAGGAGAATATTGCCATTGTGATCGTTAGGATTGACCACATAGACAGCAACTTCTTCGCCCACACGCAGCGAGTCGAGCACCTGCCGGGTCATTCGTTCGAGTTCGCGTCCCGGGACAACGCCGTCGGTCTTTGCGCCGACATCGACGTGAATTGTGGTCGGGCTGGTTTGCGTAATCTTGCCTGTGATGAGCTGTCCGCGTTTTAGCTGGCTCGGCACATCATCTGGCTGAAACCATTCACCACCATTATCGTCGTCATCCGGGTCGGTCGCGCTCACAACGTCTTCATCGTCGTGATCGTCGGGGCGATAGTCATCATCCGCATGATCATCATCGGTTGACATTTGCACGTCTGCACCTTCCATTTCTGGTGCATCGTTTGCTACGCCGACCCCATTAGAGGTCTCTTCGCTGGTATCAGCAACCATATCGGTTTCTGCTTCCGTTTCAGTTTGCGGCAACTCAGTCTGCGAAGCAATCTGCTCCTCCTGCTCGCTGAGTTCTGACTTGTTTGTTTCCATGAAATCTGGCTCTCTTAACCTGCTCGTGGGTACGCGACGCATTATACCGTTGGCCTTCAAAAGAATCAAACCAGAATTAAGCCTATAGACGCTTAATATCTAATGAAAAAAGCAAAACGGATGGTTTATCACCACCCGTTCGCATACGAATTGTACGCATTTAGCGCGGAATATTAATCCTGTGGTGCGTGTTCATCCTGAAAATCGGCGGGTTCGCGATGGGGCACATTGAGATAATCGGTCATTTCATCGACATGCCGCTCGAAGACCAATTCATCGCCCACTTCATCAATCACCACCAGATCACCCGGACTAAAATCACCCTTCAATAGCTGCACACTCAGGGCATTTTCAACATAACGCTGCACGACTCGGCGCAGCATTCGCGCGCCATATTGGGGGTCATAACCCTTTTTCGCCAGCCAGTTCCGCGCCGGTTCGGTCAAATGGATATTCAACCCCGATTCGCCCAGACGTTCGGCGAAGCCGCGCATGTGCAAATCCACAATCCGTTCCACATCCGGTAGTGTCAACGGCTCAAAGATGATGATTTCGTCAATCCGGTTGAGAAATTCGGGGCGGAAGGTTTCGCGCATGGCTTTTTCGATATTCTGATGATCGGCTACTGCCTGGGTATCGCCGGGTTGGACAAAGCCCAGCGCGCCACCGCGGCGCACGAATTCTGTCCCCAGATTGCTGGTCATGATGATGACAGTATTGCGAAAATCGACTGTCCGCCCCTGTCCATCGGTCAAGCGACCATCCTCAAGGATTTGCAGCAGCGCATTCCAGACATCGGGATGGGCTTTTTCGATTTCGTCAAACAACACCACCCGATAGGGGCGACGACGCACCGCTTCGGTGAGCTGACCGCCCTCTTCATAACCCACATAACCCGGTGGCGCACCGAACAGGCGGCTGACCGTGTGCTGTTCGCGATATTCACTCATATCGACACGCACCAGCGCTTCTTCATCATCAAACATGAATTCTGCCAGGGCTTTTGCCAGTTCTGTCTTACCCACACCACTGCTGCCCAGGAAGATGAATGAACCAATGGGACGACGCGGGTCTTTCAGGCCGCTGCGGGCGCGTCGAATGGCGTCGGCGACAGCCTGTACCGCTTTGTCCTGCCCAATGACCCGTCCATGCAGGGCTTCTTCCATACGCAGGAGTTTCTCGCTTTCGGTTTCCATCATTTGATGCACAGGGATACCTGTCCATTGTTCGACCACCTGCGCGATGTCATCGGCGTCAACGACTTCATCCAGTGTATTTTCCTGCTGCCAGACAAAACGTGCCCGCTCGAAGTCTTCCTCAAGTTGCAAGCGCTGCATCTTATATTCGGCAGCGCGTTCATAGTCACGCGCGAGACCCGCTGCTTCTTCTTCCATTTGCAGGCGGTCAATGGCATCTTTCATTTCCTTCAATTCCGGCGGCATCGAATACAACGCCACCCGCAATTTTGCAGCGGCCTCATCCAACAGGTCGATGGCTTTGTCGGGCAGTTTACGGTCTGTGACATAGCGGGTTGCCAACCGGACAGCAGCCTCTATCGCATCGTTGGAAATTGTCACTTTGTGATGCGCTTCATAACGGTCACGCAAGCCGTGCAGCATTTCAATCGACTCTTCAACCGACGGTTCATCCACGAACACAGGCGCAAAACGGCGGTCGAGTGCGCTGTCTTTTTCGATGTATTTGCGGAATTCATCGAGCGTCGTCGCGCCAACACATTGCAATTCACCCCGCGCCAGGGCGGGTTTCATCATATTGCCGGCGTCCATCGCGCCCCCTGCGTTGCCTGCACCCACGACCTGATGCAGTTCATCAATGAAGAGGATGATTTCACCATGTGACCGCTGGACTTCCTCAATCGCGCTTTTCAGGCGCTCTTCAAATTCACCACGAAAGCGGCTTCCCGCCACCATCGCGCTCAAATCGAGGCTGATGACGCGGCGATTTTGCAAAATTTCCGGCACATCACCACTGGCAATTTTTTGCGCCAGGCCTTCAACAATCGCCGTCTTCCCAACACCCGCTTCACCGATGAGCACGGGATTGTTCTTGGTACGCCGGCAGAGAATTTGGATCACGCGCAAAATTTCGCCATCACGCCCTATCACCGGGTCGAGTTTGACCTCGCGCGCCATACGGGTCAGGTCACGGCTGTATTTTTCTAATGTGCGATAGCGGCTTTCCGATTGGGGGTCGGTCACTCGTTGACCGCCACGAAGGTCTTTGATGGCATCGCCCACCCTCTCGCGGGTAATCCCTGCATCGGATAGGATTTTGGCGACAGAGGTATTCTTCTCGCTCAAGATGGCGAGGAACATATGCTCCGTCGAGATATATTCATCGCGCAGGCGGTTGGCCTCGTTATTGGCTAAATCAATGATTTGCTTCACACGCGGCGTAATGAATACCTGATTGGTCCCGCCTTGACCATAAATTGCAGCGGTACGTGGGCTGCGGCGCAAGATTTCGTCCACACGGGCACGGATTGTACTCACATCCACATTCAGGCGTTCCAGAATGTGCGGAATAACCCCGTCTGGTTGTTCCAACAGCGCCAACAAAATATGCTCGGTATCGACCTGATTATGCCCATAACGTTGCAGGATTTCATAGGCACGGGCAGCCGCATCTTGTGCGCGTTCGGTGAAGCGTTCGAATTGTATCATGATAACGTCAATCCTCACTCACTTACGAAAAGTTGATGGGGCAACTTTCCGGTATTTGTCTCTATTGTACTCGAAAATGTGTATCCGCATGACAGATTACGGGTTAGTGTAGTATAGACCGTTGGCATTATAATTGCGTATATAGGGCATTAGCGAAGTATTGAGTTTGCAAAGGGCCTCATTCAGCCACGGGCGCGCCGCCGAAGACGCGCAAGGCCGTGTCGAGCTGGTCAATGTAGGTTGTGCCATGCTGACCACCCGCCAGTTTCTCCTTTATTTTCGTCAATTTCTTGCGGGCATCGTCATCGTCCGAGTCTTCAACCAGGTTAACGACTTCCTCAAATCCCTCTGCCAATAGCGATTCATCGTCTTCATGGGCCGAAGCCGCATATTTTGCCGCGCGACTGAATTCCTTACGGGCTTCGTCCAATCGCCCCGCTGCCAATTCCTGTGCGCCCAGCATCCAATAGGCACGCGCCAGGGCATCATCCCCGCGCTTGAGTTCAAAGGCCAGGCGCAGATTGGTGCGGGCGGCGTCGCGGCCTATTTTTTGCACCACCGGGTCGATCCTTAGTTCCGGCTCATTCCAACCGGGCCATGTGAACGACGCCAGATTATAGGAAATGGCCTTCACTACCCCTTTAATTTTGGCAGCCACAACTTTATCCGATGCGCGTTCTGCCATCATCAGACCATATTGCATCCCGGCATAGGCGACAATAATGAGACCGGGCAGGTCTCTGAGTTGCCAGTAGAGGTGTTGTACCAGTTCGTTATAGGTTTGAGCAATCACAAGGGGATCATCATGTTCGTTGAGGTATTGTATCGCGACTAAAGCATCATCTTTACTTAAATAGTCTATGGCCTCATCTAACATCGCCAACTTTGCTCCATGATGTCGTTTTCACCCAAAATACCACAAAAGTCTGGCATCTGGTTGATTTTTGTCGGAGTTTCTATCATATCGTTTATATGGCAGTTACGACCCCCATGTCTTTCGCAGGACGCGCAGCCAATTCGCATAGGCGAGTTTTTGCAGGTCATTGTCATCAAAACCCGCTTCCGATAGGGCGGTCAAGAGGCGCGGCAATCCCGAAACATCTTTAATGTCAGCCGGCACGCGCGCACCATCAAAGTCAGAACCGAAGCCAACACAGTCTATCCCCATCCGCTCCGCCATGTATTGGATATGTTCGACCATCGTTGTAATGGGTGTATCTGCGCCTGCTCCCCACTGCCCATCCTCGCGCAAAAATCCAACCGCGAAATTTAACCCAACCATCCCTTCGGACTCTTTAATCGCGTCGAGCTGCTTATCGGTCAGATTACGGGGTGATGGGCACAGCGCATGGACGTTGGAGTGAGTGGCGACCAGTGGCGCGGTTGTCGTCGCTGCGACATCCCAGAAGCCTTTTTCGGTGATGTGAGACAGGTCAACGAGAATCCCCAGTTGATTGCATTCGCGCACTAAGGCTTTACCGACATCGGTCAGCCCTGCACCTGTGTTCGGGGACGACGGAAATTTAAAAGGCACCCCTTCGCCAAAATTATTCGCCCGACTCCACACTGGCCCCAACGAACGCAATCCCGCCTGATAAAAGACATGCAGCGCATCAAGATTGGTATCAATAGCTTCCGCGCCTTCGATGTGCAAAATCGCCGCCAACACATCGTTATGAAGACACGTCTCCAATTCATCGGCTGTTCGCACGACACATACTTGACCACCCGATTCGGCTTCAATCCGAAACAAGCGCGCCATCATCGCCAGTACAAATTGGGACGCATCGGTCAAAGGCACAGGCGGCGGCAGTTCGTCCGGCGGCGGTGTGGTACTCGTGATATCGGCAATACTCGCATCACGGTTATTCGGCACAAACACGGCGAAAAATCCCCCACCGAATCCCCCTTCTCTGGCGCGCGGCAAGTCAATGTGTCCGGTATCGCTGCGTTCAAAGAACGAACGTCCGCCGCCACGACCCGGCAGGTGTAAATTCAATAGGGTATCATTGTGACCGTCAAAAATGGGTGGGAAGGCCATTGTGGAAGTCCGTGTGTATAGAAAAATGTGGCGCTATTATGACGAACCGCTACGGACGTGTCAAAATAGATGGTCATATACCAGCGACGGAACGCTTGTTGTTAGGGGGTTCAATGGCAAAAGTAAACGACATACTGAAGACCATCACTTATCCCGATAGGCAATGGCGGCAACCCTGCCTTATCGCCACATTTGGATTTCCATGCGCGGGTAAGTCCGCAATCGTGTCCGATTTGAGCAGTCGTTATCCATTTGTGTGTCTATCAACCGATGCGATACGACTGATACATGACTTCAACAGCGGCACTGAAACATTGGAAGCAATGGGTATCGTAGCTGAGAAGCTATTCGCCCAAAATCACAGCGTGATATTCGATGGCATTCACATGATGCGGAAAAATCGTGCAGAGTTACGCGATTTTGGAATGCGGAAAAATGTACAGGTGCGCTTCATACACGTTACGGCTCATCCGACAGTGATTCAACAGCGCCTCAAGCAGCGAGCAGAAAATCCTGAAGCGACTTCTCAACAGGGGAAATTCGTCATTACGGAGGAACATTTCCAGCGTATCATCCAATATTTTGAAAGCCCGGACAATGAGCCAGATGTCA
>CAZTLI010000273.1:0-7363 GCA_964614375.1 uncultured Anaerolineaceae bacterium | reverse complement strand
GTCCACTCACAGGCCCTATCTTAACTACCACTGCGGTTTCATATTGATTTTCTGCAACCTTTTCCATTCCTTGCGATCCCGGAATGATACTACCCATCACTTCGGGGTCTTGCAGCATATCCCACACCACCTCGCGAGTAGTCGAAAATTCATACACGCCTTCTAATTTCATATAGTACCTCTGAGCACTAAACTAAATATGTATTGGAATGGTCTTAACTACAGCAGCCAGGCCACGGACATCATTGTTATATCATATCGAAAAGCGCTATACCGAAATCGGAACAAAGTTTTCTCCTACGATAGTGCAATGAGTACATCCTTAAGAGGGTCGAGCGAGAAGATAGCGATGTAATGTATCAAAGCTTTGCTGCATCGTTGACCGCACTGCCATATCAAGCAAGCGCGACCCGACGCTCGCTATTCGTCCACCAAATTGAATGGTGCCACTGTAGTGCATAATCGTCTTATCGTCCTCAGCCTGTAAATACATACTCCCTGAAATATTCACAACCCCTACAGTGCTTTCGCCTTTTACCTTGATTTCATAACTGTCTGGCGCTTGTATGTTACATAGTTCAATATGGCCACGAAACGTCCCCGCAATATTGCCCGCCTTAAAAAAGAGGACTCCCGTGTAGGTACTGTCTGTAACCTGTTTCATATCCCGGCAGATAGGGATGATGACTGCCAGCACTCTTGGGTCGCGCAATACATCCCACACAGCTCGCTGCGGCAAATTGAATGTAAATTCTCCATTGATGTCCATATGCTTTCACCAGTGCGTTGTCGTTTTTCAGCTACTATAACATATTGTTGCTTCAATGTGTGCCTATGGACTCTATATATTTCGCGAGTGTCTGCAAACTCTGCAAATTGTGAATCGGTAAAAAATCATCCACGTACTTGAGCGCCGTCGCCATCCCTTCTACCAGCGGCTCATAAGTATGTTTACCAAGCAGTGGGTTCATCCAGATGATGCGATGGCAACGCCGCTGTAGATATTGCATCTCTTTTTTGAGAAGCTGGGTATCACCACGTTCCCATCCATCGCTCACGATGAGGACAATCGCACCACGACGCAGTACCCGCCGACTCCACTGTTGATTAAACTGTTGCAAACTCTCGCCAATCCGTGTTCCGCCAGACCAGTCCACTACCGTATGTGCCGCATCCGTGAGTGCCCGGTCAATGTTCTTGAGTTTAAGCTGCTGCGTTATGCGTGTGAGACGTGTGCCAAACACAAAACATTCCACATCCTTCAAGCTGTGTGACACACTATAGAAAAATTGCAAAATTAGACGTGAGTATTTTTCCATTGATCCACTCACATCGGCAAGCAATACGATTGGGCGTTGTTTGATTTTTTGCGATTGCCATGCCAGCTTCAGTGGCACACCCCCATAGCGGACAGCCGACTTGATGACCTGCCGCATGTGCATTCGACTCCCGCGCGGATTCGCAATCATACGCCGCGTCTGCCGCACGCTAACTTGCCAGCGCATTTGCTGAATCAAACGCCGAACAGCCTGTAACTCCTCCTCCGTCAATTCCGAGAAGTCTTTACTTTGCAAAATCTCAATTTGGCTAAAGGTGCCGGATTTATCAACAACATCAATCTCTGGATCATCGCGATTGGCCTTATTTGCCATATAGTTAATTAACAAGGGGCGATGATAGCGGCGGTCATATCGGGGCGCATCGGGTGCTTTTTGACTTTGCGCTGGAAGTAATTGAGACTGTTGACGCCAAAAGCGATTAAAGAGAGTCTCAAATAAGCGCAGATGTTCAAAACGATTGATCAGCAAGCAGCGCGCGACAAAATAGACCCGCTCTGGCTGATCAATGGATACGAGCGTTAACGCCTGACAAAATTCCATTGCCTGTTCGGTAGAAACAGGCAGGCCAGCACGACGCAAAATGTGGATAAACAATAACGCATTGTCTAAAAAACAATCATTATCCATAACTAAGACACATTCAGAACTTGTTCTAAGATTATAGGCGCTGCTCCGTTACGGACTTTGTCAACATCATCCTGATATTTCAGGATCATACCCAACGTCGCGTTGACAACATCTATATCAAGCGATTGCGTATTCAGATGCACCAGGGCTTCTGCCCAATCAAGTGTTTCGGCGACACCGGGTGCTTTATATAGCTCTTGCTCACGAATCTTTTGAATGAATCCAACAACGTGTTGTGCCAATCGCAGTCCAATTGCCGGCACTTTCAATTGCACAATCGTCAGTTCTTTCTCGCGCGATGGATAGTCTATCCAGTGATATATACAACGTCGTTTCAGCGCGTCGTGGATTTCACGAGTACGATTAGAGGTGATAACGATAATTGGGCGATGTTTGGCGCGCAGTGTACCAATCTCTGGAATCGTGATTTGGAAATCGGAGAGTAGTTCCAGCAGAAAACTCTCAAATTCTTCATCCGCGCGATCCAATTCATCAATCAACAGGATTGGGGCCGAATCATGACTGTGGTCAATTGCTTGCAGTAAGGGACGTTTGAGTAAGAACTTCTCAGTAAAAATATCATCCGTAGACTTATGTTGAGTCGCGCTCTGCTGTGCCTGAATTTCTAATAGTTGGCGCGAATAATTCCACTCATACACCGCGTGATTAATGTCTAGCCCTTCGTAACATTGCAACCGAATCAGCGGCGTATTCATTGCCCGGCTGAGTACTTTGGCGATTTCGGTCTTGCCCACACCGGGTTCACCCTCGACAAAGATCGCCTTGCCCATCTTCAGCGACAAAAATAACCCGGTCGCTAATCCCAAATCAGCAACATAATCATGCGCTTGTAAAATCGCGAGAATGTCGTCCACAGTGTCAAACATTACTCACTAATCCCTGAAATTTCCATTTTGCCGTATGTAGTGCAAAGTGATACTCATGTGCAGCATGAACGCAACATGACAATCACATTAACGCAAAGGGTGTCGTCCCGAACCTATAACTCCACAGTGTAACACTTTATGCAATATAGCCTAGTACCATTGTCAATGTGCGACATGGCGCTGAAAACAAACCTCAGTATTCGATTTCAGCAATCTGGTCAATGTCGATGGTGAACGTATCCCAGTTGATGTCAGTGACATCTGCTTCCCATTCGACTAACGACCCGGCCTGTGTGCCCCGGTCACACAACGAACGAAAGGGACAAAAACGACAACTGTGCGTGTTTTCTGTGAGGGGAAAGGCTGTGCGCGTGTTGATTTCGTTCATAAGCGATAACAAACGCGCTTCGTCAGCGTGTAATTGTGCTTCAGAATACCCAAAACGATGTGTCTGGCCTGCATGGTCAGCAAACCAGTAGACCATCTCGATTTGCTCCGGCGCTATTGGTTGCCTACCATTGAGATGTGCCCCACCCTTAGCGACCACATAGCGATACACGACTGTCTGCATTCGCGCCTCAAGTCGTTCATACGGAGGCATGTTGCGCGATGTTTTCCAGTCGATAATCACGATTCGTTGACCGGGTTCAATCGCCAGCACATCAAATTTTGCCAGGAGGTTGTAGTCGCCTATGGACACGGTGAGAATGATTTCGGGATGACGCTGGTCTGGGACAATCGTCAATCCCGTCTGAAGATAGACATCAAACCATCGTTCGACAGCATCGTCATGAACATGCAGTTTTAGTGTTTCAGGCGGAATCCCAACTAAATGCTGATGAACAAGCTGATGAAAGCGTTCGCCCTGCCCCATACGCTGCTCAAATTCAAGCATCTCATCCACTTCTGGCGCGGGCCATCGCTGCTTCAACAAATAGCGCAGCTCAAAGCGGCGGGGACAGTCAACATAATCTTGCAAACTGCTCTGGCTGAATACGAAATCTTCGGGCAAATTCATCGCATCTGCTCCCGTTCCTGCTCCCACCATCCCCGTAGTGCTGCTAATGGGCGTGCCTCTGTCTGATCACCACGCCGTCCACTGTTCCAGGTGATAATCAGGTCAGTTCGCGCGCGCGTGATCCCGACATAAAACAACCGCAATCGCTCCGCCGAATACTCAATTCGGGCATCATCTGTTACCTCACCTTCATGATACGGCATCACCTGTACCAACGAGGCAAGTTGTGCCAGCACTTCAGCTTCCAGATTAAGCCCTTGCCGGATAAACCAGCGTTCGCCAATGAAATTGTCATGCTGGTCGGCAGAAGGATAATCATAGTTATTGACCGACATCATATACACACGATCCCATTCCAACCCTTTAGCCTTGTGCATCGTGGTCACGACCACCTTACCGCGATGTCGCTCCGGGTCAAAAGCATCGTCATCGTCGCTCACACCCGTGAAATTTCGCTGACCACGCGCGATGGCAACTAATTCAGCCGCATATTCGGGCAAACGTGCTTCCGGGTGCAAGTCCGAATACCGCCGCAAATACAATGCTGCGCTATATCCCGTCGCAATTTCTGATTCGAGTGTGAACAGGTCGCCAGAAATCGTCAAAACCAACTGGTCGATGGGCAAATCAGCCGCCCCATGCCAGCGGCGCACCTGTGTACGAAATTCCAGCAGATGGGCGTGCAGCGACGGATTCGGCTCTGATGGTGCATTATCTTCCAGCCAATCCGTCGCTTTTGGCCAGATGAAATCTTCGACATTCGCCACTTTACGCAGTTCTTTGGCAATATTCTCGATACTACTTTCTGCTTCTTCATCACCCCGTTCATCCCGCCGCCAGACACGATAGGTCTTTGCGAGCGCGCTGCTGTCTTTGGGGTCAGTCAAATATTCAAGAATGTGCGATAACGTCCCCACAACAGCGCGGGTGTTATTGGTCGAGCGGAGATTTTCTACATAGTCGATACCAGCTTTTCGCAGCTCGCTGACCATTTTCGCGCCACTGCTATTAATCGGCAGCAAAATCGCAACTGTTTTATCCCCGTTGTCAGGCAACCAGCGTTGTAGAGATTTGATGACAACTTCGCGCTCTTCCTGCGCGGTATATTTCTCAGCCCGCAAATGCACGCCATCAGGATTATCTGGTGGATTGCCCTGCGGGTCACCGGGTGGCGTCGGTTCGATGAACGGTTCTGTTAGAGGTTGTTTGATGCGAATACTCGGATTGGGATGTTCTAGTGACCACTGAATCAACTGATTGGCGAGATTGATAATCGTCTGCGTACTGCGTCCCGAATTAGGTAATGTTTTATCTTGTACACCCTTTTCAGCGAGAAAGTCGCGCAAGTATTTCGGATTTGCCGTCGTGAATGTCTCATAAATTGCCTGATTCGGATCACCGACACGCACCCAATTCCCTTTATCACCAACCAGTTCGCGCAATATCTGTTCTTGGAGTTGGCTGCTGTCCTGTGCTTCATCTTCAAGGATATAAGGCCATTGATGCCGTTTTCGCGCGAGAAAATGTTCGTCTTGCCGCAAAATTCTCAGCGCGAACTGAATTAAATCCTGAAAATCGACGGCGCCACGATAACGTAAGCCGCGCTCATATTGTTCATAGATGTCACAACACATGTCCGCCAGTGGCAGTTCATCACGAATATGGTCAAGTCTTGTGCGAATTTGACGGGCACTTTGCTGTAAGTCTTTGGCCTGCTTGATAAAACTCAACGCCATGTTTTTAACAAGATTAGGCCAGTGTGTTGTCCGGGTATACGCATTACCGAAATGTTCCTCCGAAAGATAGCGGTCTGCCATACTCGCATTCGCCCGTACCCACGATTCGACAGCTTCCTGCAATATATCGTCGGATTCACGTTCATCAATGACCACAAACGTGTCCGATAATCCAACCATGCCGGGACGCTCACGAACAATATCGTTGGCTAGGCCGTGCAAAGTCCGCACGCGATAACCAAGACCGGGCAGCAAATTAAACTCTTCCTTGAGGTACTTCGCCATCTGACCCGCAAAATTTCCGACAGCGGAACGCACCAGAGTTACAATCAAAATCTCTTGATCGTCTGCGAGGTCAACTGTCGCAACCAACCGCGCCGCAAGATAGGACAGCGTAGAGGTTTTGCCACTACCCGGCACGGCAGAAATGCCCATTTTGCCGCGTTTGTACTTCAGGATGTCTTGCTGCTTCGGACGCGGTTTAAACGACGCCATTCTGTGCCTCCCGCGTTAATCGGCGCAGCATACTTTGCACCGCCATCAAGAGTGAACCTCGCTGCTCGAATCCCTGTTCCCCATATTCGCTGAAACCGAGATAAATACGCTTGCGGCAGCGGCGTATCAAACCCACTACCAGGCGATACAGCGCCTCATCTGCGGCTTCCTGTTCGCGTATATCCGTCCATTTTTCGCCCATGTTCCACTGGCGACTCAGAACATAGGGCTGCGTGAGCGGTTGGTGGAGGCGTTGTGCCCACCCTGTACTGCCAATGTTCAACCAGAATTGATAATCAACGGGTCGATTGGTCATCAAATACGTATGTGCGGGCGCCAGTAAAACCGCGTCTGTTTTTGTCACTTCCCAGTCGCGCAAATATAAGTTGGCGATCACGCCTTCATCCACCATGCGAATATATTCGGGTGAAGGGTCTACATTCGGCTCAATTTTGCTGACAACCTGCCGAAATGATTGCGCCGAATCAATGAGATTAGCCGCCGTATTCGCAGCATCAAAATCACGATGAAAGCCAAATTGCGGTTGTGATAGCACTTCGCCAAACAACTTGCTAAAGAACACATCCAGCGGCAGCGAGTCGGTTTCACTGTAATGCGTCAACCACTGGCGCAGACGTTCGTACTGCGTGCCGATTTCAAATGTGATGCGACTCTTCGTTTTATCATCCTGAATCCCCTCAAAAGCCTGCAATTGCCCTTTGCGAAACAACACGTCCACCAGCAAACGTGCCCGCACCAAATCGACATCCCCAAGCGCGTGGGTCAGTGCATATGTTACATCGAGGGGTGGAATCGGAATCCCCCATTTAGGATGGGCAAGCTGAGACAGGGTTAGCAGCGTGCGCGCAGCAGGTTCTTCGCGCAAAGCACGCGAAGGGCGATGTGAACGCACCTGTATCTTGTGTTCCTGCAACCGCGTTTGCAACGAATAACGCAAAGCATCCGGCAGATACGCGCCCAATACGACGATTTCATTGGGGGATACACCTTCATTGTGAACCAGCGAAGCGATGTTTTCCGCTGTCCAGTCAATCATTTGTGTGTGGTAGCGGCTGTCAACTGGATAGGCAATGGCGGCGCGTGGATCACCTTTCGACTGTTTATCCGCGTTTGGGTTGAGGCTGTGCGTCATCGCGACTTCTAAAGCTTCAACATCATTCGACATCACCCGCGGATTATCGAAGGTACGATGAACCAAACACAAGTCGTGAATCTTACGCGCATGTATCGCATCCGCAC
>CAZTLI010000272.1:0-7450 GCA_964614375.1 uncultured Anaerolineaceae bacterium | reverse complement strand
CATTAATCTCGAAACGATTCCAGGGACGGCTGGGGTCACCATGACGGCGGCTGAAGGTCAGCGGCAGATAGCTGTAACACAGCCGTATCAAATCCCCCGAAGCCGTCGCGTCTACCCGTTCGCGCAGCGCCGCGACAGGGATAGAGGCGGGCAAGGACGCGAAAAAGGCGGCTTGCTGCTGCAATAACGATGGCCGGTGTATGGTGATGTAATCGCGCAGGTCGGTCGTGTCGATATGATATTGATTGGCGAAGATGCCGCCGCGCATGACATTGAACAGGACATTGGCGAAATGATGCGCGGTGCTGAGCGTGTCTTGCGATAGTTGCAGACCATCCGCACAGCCAACAATCGTTTCCAGATTGTGTTGATTCTGCCTGATGTCGTCTCCTATCCGATCATAGTGCGACCCGGTATCGCCCGCCAGCGTGCTGCGGAGGGCGGTCACATCGGCGCTGTCCCGATCAATATCTGCGACCAGATGCCAGCGACAATCACCTTCCGGCGCGAGTGTCACCGTTGCGCGCACAAAATAGGCGCCGCGCTGCCCGTAAATTTTGGTTTCGGGGGCGATGGATTCCCCATAACGGAATCGTTCCACCTGTGTCGATGATAATAGATGCGTGACATCGCTTAGACCCGTCTGCCAGATGGTCGTCGTTCGCAGCGATTCGCCCGGTTCAGGTAAATCGGACAGACGCGAACTGAGCGAGAACATACCCAGACCTGTTGCCGGGTCGAGTTCGCTGATTTTATAGGCATCCAGCAAATTGCTGAGGACATTTTGTACGCCGCTGTCCACATGGGCGGGCAGGATATTTTGCAGGCCATCGAGGATTTCGACTGTACAGGGATGACTGTTGTAATTAATCAACCACGATGTTTTGACAAAACCATAGACCTCACTCGTGCGCCACGCATACCGATACGATAGGTGTAAATCGTGGTTGATTTCCTCAAAAACCAGCGCCGTCCCCGCAATATTTTTATACAGATTGCGTTCGATGGGGTATATCCCGTGATAGCGTTCAGAAAATGGCGTCCATAGCTGGCTGCCTGCACCAGTCAGGACGAGAAAAATCGACTTTGCGCCCGTGTGTTCACTGTTTTCCGTGACTTTATCGACGGTGTAATAGGGGAACAGGGCATGGTCGGCATTGACACGGCCTGCGGTTAGCCCGCCAGTAGACGCGATATACAACCAGTGATTAGAACTGCTGACCAGTGTCATAAAGAAGGGTTCGAGCGCGTCATAGTTGCGAATACAATAATAGGGTTCGTCCAACAGGGTGACGTATTCCCCCTGCACATCCCGCGTCATCGGTTTCTGTGCTGTATCAGCATGATAAATTGTTCGCGTTGTCGGTGTGCTCATGGCACATTTCCTTGTATCTCAACTCGGTGTAATACCGTCCTATTTTTTGCAAAACGAAGCACACCCGCTGCCGTGCGAATTCAACCCGGCACGATGTTACGGTCTATAGGCGTCTCTGCCAGACAGGGGCAGGGCTTAACCCGACAGCGCCCCCTGGGTCAGACCAGAGACGATGTACCGCTGCAAGAACAGGAACAACACCACCATCGGAATCGCCATCAGCAGCACCGCCGCAGCCAGTACAGGCCAGTTGCTGCCATACACCCCCTGAAAGACGATCAGTCCGCGTGTGACCGGATAAAAGTTCTGGTCTGTCAGGTAGATGGTCGCCAGCAGCAGTTCGTTCCAGATACCAATCGCGTGCAGGACTGCCACAGTCGCAATTGCAGGCCGGGACAACGGGAAAACGATGGTCAGAATGAAGCGAAAGTAACCACAGCCATCAATCGCCGCCGCTTCATCCAATTCTTTAGGCAGCGATTTCATGTAATTGACAAGGATGATGATGCCCACTGGATTGGTCAACAACAGCAAAATGTAGCCCACGCGCGTGTTATAGAGGCCGAGATTGAGTATCAACTGAAATTGCGGGATGATGGCGGGCGGCAAGAACAGCGCGATGACGAACAAGGTCAGCAGCCAGTTCGACCCGCGCACATACCGCCGCGCAATCGGAAAAGCGACAAAGACGGCGGAAATCAAATAAATAATCGTCGCAACACTGGCATACAGCACCGAATTGAACAGATACAGCGAGAAATTGGCGCGTTCCCATGCTTCTGCGAAATTTTCAAAATTCAGCGCACCGGGCAGCGCCATCGCGTTGAGGTTGAATTCGCGCGAGGTTTTCAGCGCCGTGCTCACCAGCAGCAGCAGCGGACCCAGATAAATCACGGTGAAGACCAGCAAAATCGCATAGGCGAGGATGTGCCAGGGTTTGAACGACGGGCGGAAAATTCTGCGTGTCGCAGCGACCTGTGAACTCGCCGCGAGGTCTATAGTTGGGTTTGCGGTACTCATCCCAGTGTTTTCTCCTCTCTACGGTTCAGGTAATACTGTGTCGCCAGACCAATCACCAGCACGATGAAGAACAGCACCACCGAAGCCGCCGCCGCAAAGCCCTGCCGGAACGAATTCGACACACTGCCCGATGTCTGCCCGAAGCCCTGCGCGAAGATGACATATCCCAGCACCTGTGTCCCTTGCCGATAGCCAATCAACACCCAGAAGAGCTGCCATGCCTGTAACGACCCGATGATATTGAGGATGAGGTTGGTGTTTACACTCGGCGTCAACAGCGGCCACGTCACACTTCTGAAGAGCTGCCATCTATCCGCGCCGTCTATGCGGGCGGCTTCGTACAGTTCGAGCGGGATCGTCTGCAATCCGGCGATGAAAATCACCATCGTGATTCCGGCATTTGCCCAGATTTGCACGACGACCACCCACCAGAATGCGCCCGTACCACCTAATAATTCATTGCGGATGCCCAGTGCGGTAAAGACAGACGCAACCGGGCCGCCGAGTGGATACAGCACCAATTTCCACATCAAGCCCTGTATAACCACGCCCAGAATGACGGGCATGAAAAACAGCGTGCGGAAGAAGCGCGTCCCGCGTAGACCTTGCGTCAAAAGAATGGCGAGTAACAGGCCAACGCCGAATTGTATAGTTGAAACGGCGAAGCAAAAAATCAGTGTGCGATGAACAGACGCCAGATTATCCTGCGCCGCTTGTCCGATAAGGAGGAATTCTTCGTAATTCTCCATCCCGATCCAGTTAACGGGCGCGCCTGCTGTGCCTGTGGCATCGGTGAACGAATAGCCGAAGGTCGCTAATGACGGCCCCAATGCGACGAGGATGTAAAAAAACATGCCCGGTATCAGGAGTAACGCGGGTATCCACTTTTGTCGGTCACGTCCAAATGGATATGTCACAATATGTACCTCACAAACAAGGTTTCTTCATTATTTTAAAGCGCCCAACAGCCCCCGGTCTGAGGGCTGTTGAGGGTATGACTGTGTTCTACTTATTCTGAGCCGACTGCTTCTAAGCCAGCGTCAAGGTCGGACTGTGCGCGGTCGGCGAGGGCAACGGGGTCATCCCATTCGTTGAAGGGCGCGAAGAACGAGGCCCAGGGCACTGCCCACTGACCGGCACCCGTCGGGGCGATCCAGTATTGCTCAAAGCCGACACGGAAGTTATCCAGATACGGGGCGATTTCTGCGCCAATCTGGGTATCCAGTGAGGCGGTTGGTTGTGTCGGGATGAAGCCAACTGCATTCGCGAACGCATTGTAGGTATCGGGGTCGGAGAAGTCGGTCAGATAGAGCAGGGCAGCCTCGGTATTGGGGCTGTTCGCCGCAATCGCCCAACCCTGATCATACTTGCCGAACCAGTAGGTGTTGTCTTCTGCATTGTCGCTGCCGGGGAAGGGGATGTAGCCCCATTCAAAGTCGGGTTCAGCCGCTTCGATTGCCGGAGCATACCACGACCCACCGGGGAACATCGCGACTGCGCCGCTGGCGAAGCGTCCGGGGGCGGCGTCACCACCGATGCCACTCGCACCGGGTTCGATCATATCGCGGGCATAGATTTGCATCCGTTCCCACATCACGAGGTTGGCTTCGTCATTAAAGCGGATTTCACCTGTCCACAGACCCTCGACATAGGCTTCTTGATCGGGGAAAAGTGAACCGAGCAGACCATAGGCGCCCACGAAAATCGGCCAGCCATCCGCGCCACCAGCGGTCATACAACCGATACCATTGTCCGTGAAAGTCTGGCAGGCGGCGACCAGTTCATCCCATACCGTTGGGATTTCAACGTCGAATTCGGCAAACATATCCCGATTGACATAAATACCACTGTAGACGACACGCCCCAGATTGATGGCATAGACGCCGCCATTGTAAGTGCCCGCATCCACAATCGACGATTCGGCATAGTTGGCGATGAACGGTTGGTCACCAATCTCCAGCAACTGCCCCGCATCAATCATGACCTGCCAGTTGGGAGGCGTGACATCGGTCATATAGGGTTGGGCGGCGTTGGAGAAGCCAAAGATGTCAATTACGTCAATGTCCTCGGCGGATAGCCGCGTCTGGGTGACGGTGGACAGTTCATTGGCATTCACGACCGCCATGTCCACGGTGATGTTGGAGTGGGCGGCTTCAAAGTCATCGTTGAACTGTTCCATAAATTCCACCATCGGCGGATTTTGATGAACGAGCACACGCAGGGTCACGTTATCCTGACCCATCACCTGGACGCTGATGAGCAAACACAGCGTCAGGAGCATAAACATTGTGAAAAGTGTGGATTTACGCATTTCTGTTTCCTTTAGCAAACTCACTTGATTAACAGAACAATTCTCTTCGAGAGCGCTCTCAAAATGCCGTTTTTTTGCAATACACCTCCTCATATATCATTTTCAGGGACTGAGAGCGCTCTCAAAAGCCCTAAAAAAATTTATGCCGTTTCCGCTTTTGTCGAACGCCCGCTGCTTCCGGGCCTATCCACTCACCTTCTTAATGCCGCCCCACAGGACTCCCGGATGACCAGTTCGACTGGCAAAATGCGACTGACCGGTGTGGTTGCGCCGTGTCGCAAGATGTCTAGCAGCAGTTCGACCACTTGCATCCCGGTTTCAAGAATCGGCTGGCGCACGGTTGTCAGCGGCGGCTCCGCCATTGTCGCTGGCGGCAAGTCATCAAAGCCAACGATAGCGATAGCCTCCGGCACACTTAATCCTGCTTCACGCAGCGCCCGCAGCGCACCCAATGCCATCGTATCCGACTGGATAAAAACCGCATCGGGGTGGTGGGGTAGCAACTGCTGCATGGCGTCGTAACCACTCTCGCTTGAGAAATCGCCATAGGCAATCAAGGCCTCGTCTACTGGTAAACCGTGCGCTTTGAGTGCCTTGCGATAACCAATTTCACGATCAATACCCGCTGTGTTGCGCCCTGTCGCGATTTGGCCTATCCGCCGATAGCCCAGATTGATTAAATGGGTTGTTGCCAGTTCGCCACCATAGATATTGTCCGAATCGGCATAACTCACCTTGTCGGGATACTGTGGGCGACCCACCTGCACGAACGGCACAGCCGCAGCCAGTAAATCGGGCACGATGGGGTCGTCTAAAATATCCGCTGTGATAATAATGCCGTCTAATAGACTGTTGCCAATGATACGGCGAGCAGCCATTTTCTCTGCTTCGGGCGTATGAAACAGAAACAACGACAAGATATACCCATTTTCATTGCAGGCCTGTGCGATTCCCTGTGTGAGACGTGGATAGTAGGGGTCGGTGAAAACTTGATTAACAATGCTCGGAATAACAAGACCGATGGTATTCGATTCATTTGATGCCAGCGAACGCGCGGCCCGATTGGGTTGATAACCCGTTTCTTCAATAACTTTTAAAACTCGTTCGCGTACTTCCTGTCGTATATGGGGATAATCATTAACGACTCGCGAGACAGTTGCCCGAGAGACACCGGCTAACTTACCAATTTCCTCTAGCGTCAATTTCCCCATTGCACAACCTACTTGAGAGCGCTCTCAAATAAACTATAACACACTTATATTGGCCTGTCAACGAACACACAGAGGGATTGAAATTCCAGCATAAGGATTAGGGTGCGCCATAGTGTCGTAAGACCTCAGTTGGTTTAACAGCTAAACAAAAATCGGGAGGATGCCCCAAGAGGATGAGTCATTCCTCGAAATGGAAGCAGGCATAGTATCTAGCTTCATCATCAATCACCATGATTAACAAGGCTTCAAAAGACTGTAAACGCTGCCGTCGAATACCATTGTTCATCAACGATTGCCGCTGACAGTCAGCACCGGCCCCGACCACAGCCACTTCGACATTTACATCAACAAGACCCTGTGGCAGACGATTGACGCTTACCGCTCCATCGGGCGCTTTCTGGAAGAAGTCTACACCCAGAAACGCATTCACTCGGCGCTGGGGTATCTCACCCCCGCTGAATACGAGGCAGAGTGGTTGGCTCGCCAGTCAGAACCCGTGTTAGAATAAACACAGACACTTTTGTGTCCAGTTTTTGGGGGTCACTACAGTAATTACTATTCCATGGCATTATAATTTGTAATAGTTCAAAGAGGACACATGGATTGGTTTTATGTTGTATTTGGATTAGTTGGACTGCTTGCCTTACTTAGCGCAGTATATGAATGGACATGGGTTTGGAAGTTGGCGCAGGGAGGGTATTTGCCAAGGCAAATTGGTTGGCGTAAAACTCGAATGCTCTATTTATTTGGCGGAATGGGCGTTCTAGGTGCTGCAATCGCACTCTTTATGCAAACTTTGTTTGCTAATGATTCACTTCTAATTTTCATTCTAGGATTCCTTGTTTCAGGCTTGATAATGATGGTTTTATTCAATTCCCGAAAGAATCAATCATTCATTGATTTTATATTTAATAAAGACAAATAATATATTATATTTACGCGCAGTTTTGACAAGCTAACTACTAATACATTTGTGGTATCTATTCATGTATCTATGAAAATTTGTTCGCTTTTACGGATTTTGAGCCTACAGAACTTTTAAGGACTCTATAGACCTGCCTCAAAAAGCGGTGTGCATGGATAGGTGAATAATTACGCTTTTCATTTGCATTCAATGTAACCTTCTCCGGTGACTTGATTGCACTGACGGTCGGCCCCGACCACAGTCACTTCGACATCTACATCAACAAGACGCTGTGGCAGACGATTGACGCTTACCGCTCCATCGGGCGCTTTCTGGAAGAAGTCTACACCCAGAAACGCATTCACTCGGCGCTGGGGTATCTCACCCCATCTGAATACGAAGCAGAGTGGTTGGCTCACCAGTCAGAACCCGTGTTAGAATAAACACAGACACTTTTGTGTCCAGTTTTTGGGGGTCACTACATACACTCCATTTGGGATTTTCCAGCGGACTTGATATTTTGAGCGCCATTGCGAGTATTGTAATTCCATCTCCTGGGCGTAGTGTTGGTGCGTCATTGTATCTTGGAGATGGGGATAGTGCGCCTGAAACGCTTATAACATTGTTAC
>CAZTLI010000271.1:4626-7489 GCA_964614375.1 uncultured Anaerolineaceae bacterium | reverse complement strand
AGTGCTCATCGCGCCCTTGTCCATCATAAGCATTCTTTTTGTTTCGTCCATGAGTTCGATGCCAATGGTATAACAATAGCCCTGGGCCGCCATCACCACAGGCTTGCGAACGCGCTGTCCGGTTAACCCCAGTGGATCACAAGACCCCGCTGGCACATCAGGTAAACGCCCTTCGGCAAAAATCGGCGCCCATTGTGGCAGGTCAATCCCGCCGGTGAAATGGTCGCCATGTGCAAACAGCACGCCACAGCGCAAATCGGCGTTCTGGTCGAGTTCGCCATAAGCCTGTGCCAGCGCCGCAAACATCGCGAACGAGATCGCATTGCGTTTCTCCACACGGTCAATGCCCATCATCCATACATGACCGCGCTGCTCCGTCGTAATCCGTCCGTCACTCATCGTCAAGTTCCTTCAACTTCTACCAGCGGCGCGGCGGAGTCAAGAGCCGCCACATCCTTGATTTCCATCAATTCTTGCGAGGCGAACACATCCAGTTCGGTGCGTTCAACCAGTCCGATAACAATGTCGCCCACATGCGGATGGGGCGGGTTTACCGCCGTCCAGATGATCAAATGGTGTGCCGGCGTGACGATAAACATCGGTTGGATCGCGCTGCGACAGTGGTTGTCATAGTTGGCAATGTCTTTTATGCGTATCGCCCGGAGGGTCGCACCGGTCGAAAAGCGCAATTTTAAGGTATCAAAGGTCAACGCATAATCAAACAGGTCGCGTCCGCCCACGCGCTGCGAGACTTCTGTCCGCCCTTGCCCCATATTCTGGTGTGGGAGCTGATAGACATCACGATCACCGAACAGGTCTCTGAAATGCAAACACACCAGCGAATTCACTTCATCATTCGCCGTTAACGCCAGCACATGCCCGATCCCACTAAAGTCTATTTCTTCCAGAAAGACATCCGACAACACATTACCTTGATAGGTGGTCAGATTCGCCGCCCGCGCCGCCTCGATATTCGACAGGTTCGAGTCCGAAACGATCACCTCGAAACCCGCCTTCTGAAGTTCATTGGCAATTGTCCGCGCCCAACGATGTGCCCCAACAATGAATACACCCTGTGGATTCTTCTCACGCAGGCCAAGCACTGCTGCCAATCCCCCCGCCGTCAGACTGTAAATCGTCACGGTCACGATAATCACCAGAAATGTCACCGGAACGAACAATTCCGCACCTTCAATCGCATACTCATGCAATTCCAGCGCGAAAATAGACGAAACCGCCGCCGCCACAATCCCACGCGGCGCCATCCAGGACAAAAACAGCTTTTCGCGCCAGTTCAAATCAGACCCAATCGACGCGATCCAGATCGACAAGGGGCGGGCAATCCCCATTAACACCACCACAAACACCACAGCGCCGGTACCAAGTTGGGCAAAGTCATTCAAATCAAGGCGCGCGCCCAGCAAAATGAATAATGCCGACAGCAGCAGCACCTGCAAATTCTCTTTGAATTCGATGATATGGTGCATATCCACTGATTTCTGATTTGCCATAATGATGCCTAAGACCGTCACCGTCAGCAAACCCGATTCGGCTTTCAGCACATTGGAGAGGGCAAAGGTGCCCACGACAATCATCAACGTGAAGGCATTTTGCAAATTATCAGGCACAAGATACCGCTTGAACAATTCCACCATCACCAGCGCGCCCAACCCGCCAAGCACGAGACCAATTGATAATGTGATGATCAAATTGGAGATGAAATGACCCAAACCGGGCTGTCCTGCAATCAATTCCTCAAACACCAGCACCGCGAGGATTGCGCCAACCGGGTCTATGATGATGCCTTCCCAGCGCAAAATAGACGCCGCACGCGCTTCAGGCCGTATTTGCTTCAACAGGGGGATAACAACCGTTGGCCCCGTTACCACCAAAATCGCGCCGAGCAAAAATGCCACACTCAACGACATCCCCAGCAGCCAATGCGCCGCCAGCGAACTCACAATCCAGGTCACCAGCGCGCCCACCAGAATGATATTCCGCACGACACCGCGAATTGCGCGCACATCTTCCCATCGCAGGCTGAGACCGCCTTCAAATAGAATGACCGCTATCGACAATGACACAACCGGGAAGAGCAAATCGCCCAGTAGTTCGTCCGAATTGAGGATACCGGTTGCCCCGGCGCTGATGCCGAACAACAGCAGCAGCAAAATTGACGCTAATTTGATACGCCACGCCAACCACTGAGCCATAATGCCCAATACCATAACCACCGCCAACCCAATTAAAAGGTGTTCGCTCAATGGATATTATCTTTCGATTGTTTTGCGGAATGGCGAGATATTACCACATCCTTCCCATAGAAAACGATAAGCCTGCATAAATATCGTATAAGAATAAGGGGCCATCTCAATCCCATGTCACTTCAAATGGTATAGGCCGTCCCACTTGACACGTCAGTGACAGCACAACGGCGCGCGGGCTGACGGACGGGGTGACGGCAGTGCCAGCTACAGAAGCCCGGATATTTGCCGCATTTTCGGGAAGCGCAATATACAACTTGCGTGTACTATTCGCCACCGGGCGATATTCCCCGGCAATCCGCCCCGGGCCGACATCCAATCCCAGCAATCGAACATCTAAGCGATAGCGATTGGGCACAGCAGGCGCAATAATGAGACCATCGCCCTGTTCAGTCGGTTCAATCCCACACACCCGCAGCATCCCGAGGATTGCCATCGCGTGTGGATTGTTGTTCATCACCGGAAAATCGGTCATCGGCGTGATCGGGCTGGCCCAGGTGCCACCAGGCTGGTCGGAAACCAACCCGTTGATGCCATCCGGCCCCGACCAGGTGTTAAACCACACATTCGGATAGGCATGGGAGTGCATGGCGAAGGTG
>CAZTLI010000271.1:0-4616 GCA_964614375.1 uncultured Anaerolineaceae bacterium | reverse complement strand
CGGTCACAGGTGTCACGGCGCTGGCCCATGTACCACCGGGATTTTCTTTCAATCTCAGGCTGTTTGTGCCATCTGGCCCTGACCAGATGTGAATCCATGTTTCGGGGAAGATTTCGGTATGGGTGACGAACAAATTGCGAAAAAATGACCGCCACGCCAGATCAGGGTGACTGCGCCGATAGCCCCATGTCAATAGCTGCGAAATAGCAGGCCACACCATCGCATTTTTCATCAGAGGTGTGCCCGTTGGCGATGTGGCGTCCAACTCCTGCTCTATCGTCTCGATCAAGGTCGTTGCGACGCCCTGTTCCGCCGCCAAACCGCCAATGAGTGACCACGGCTGGGCTTCAAGGTCGATGACTGAATCGTTAAGCACATAGGGATTATCCAGATGATCCCGCAGAATGGCGCGGGCATAATAGTGACCTGTCCACTGCTTCTGAACGGCGTCTTTGAGGGGCAAAATCCACTTGCGGACGGTTTCGGTGATGGTCGGGTCATGGGCTTCTAATAGGCGGGCGATGCGCGGCAAGACATACAGCGCCATCTGACTGTTGGGGATTGATTCGCCCCGCGCCAATGTATTGCCAAAAGAGATACGCAGCGGTTGGCGCAATACGTTCTCCACCACCACCCCATCCGACCAGTCGCCGTCTGTAATCCGAATCAGACCATGTTCACCCAGACCGATGCCATTCATCAGATGTTCCAGCGCCACACGAATATGCGCCAGCACACTCGTATCATCGGGTTGTGGGGCGTCCGGCGGATAAAATGGCACCGATTCATCCAGAAAAGCCATGTCGCCGGTTGCCGCCAGATACTCCGTCATCGCCAGCAAGAAAAACAGGTCAAGGTCGCTGGGGTCATTATGAATACCCGCGCCATCGGCATAGCCCACGCCCGCATAAGCATAGCTAATGCGTCCATCACTCGCATAGGTCAGGCGCATCAGCAAACGCAGCAGGTCTTGCGCTAAAGCAGGTTCGATATAGGTCAGCGCGAGGACAAACAGCGCATGGTCACGCGGCGCGCCATCCGCCCCATGCAAATACAGATAGGCCGACCCCTGTGGCACAATATTTAGATCAAAAAAGTCGTTATAAACAGTCGATGACAGCAGCGAATAAGCGTGCCATGCCATTTCGCGCTGGATATAGGGCGCTGTCCCGGTTGAAAAATAGGCGAGGCGTGTTTTCCAGTCATCCGCCACGGTCACTGCCAGCGTTTCCGCCTGCAAACCCCGCAGAAAATCAAACGAACCATCCGTCTCCGCCGTGCCATAGGCAAAGCGCAGAGTCTGTTGTTCACCCGGTTGTAATGTAATCGTCCGCCGCAGCACCATACAATAGGGCATCGGACTGTCATCAAGCGTTGTTGGTTCACTTTCCAGCCGCTGACGGACGGTGATGGGTTGCGCGGCATCACCCTCACCAAAGAAGGCCGATTTGTTCGTGTAATAAGCATCGGGCGTCCCACTCAAATCTGCCAGAAACACGGGCGCGGGATACCAGTTGACCTTATCCGCAGCATTTCTATCGGGCGCAGTCTCGATCAACGTTTGCTGGAAACGCAGCATGTGCCTATCGGCGCTGTAGGTCATGTTCGGCGTGAACCACTTGTTGACCTGCCGACGCAGCGCGTCTCCTACCGGCCCGAACACCCCTGTCCGCACCCATTGCAGCACCAACTGATGGACATTGACATCCCAATATTCATAGTAACGCAGTGTTTTGGGGTCACGACTCCGATTTTCTAGCGTGACATCGACCACCAGCGCGGGAAAATTGCCCGCAGGTGCATAGATACGCCTCGTCACCCGCACTTTGCGATAGTCCATCTGCGTCAGCTTATATCCCATCCCGAAGATACGCCGGATTTCCGCTTCAGGTGGGCGATAACGATAGGCCGTTGCCCATGTTTCCTCCCCATCATCCAGATAGGCATAACCACCCGTATAGGCATGGACGGGTTTTTCGCTGCCTGCTTTGCGTGTATGGATTGCCGCCCGCAGTTGGGCAGCAGTCGTTGGGGCGCGATAGGCGCGTTGGGTATCATCTAAGGCGCGCCCCCGCCACCAGGTTGGCAGCGCCTTCCATAAAATGCGCCATATCGCCAGCACAATACCGAGATAACTCACGCGCGCGTCTGGCTCAAAGAAATTGAGGAACATGCCGCCCCGGTCGGCGCTGTAGACCTGCACCACGCCATCGTTATACGCCAATCCCGTGAGGCGATTGTTGCCGATTTGATGCCAGTGGTCACGACGGTCAACGGCCTCTGTATTGGGATACGCGGCGCGCGGGTCGTTGTGCTGGTCGAGCGTGTATTCATAGGCTGGCAGTCCAGCATCATCGACAATCCACTTGCCAAAAATGCCGCTCCCTAACGTATCGTCCGTGAATACATGCGGGTCGTCTATCGTCTCTGCCGGGTCGGGCGGGTCGGGCACAAAGGGCGTCGATTTCCCGGTCACACGATGCAGCGCCCGCCGCAGCAAAAATAGCTGATAGTGAAGCGTCCGATTGCGATTATCAACGGCCATTGTCTGCCCCCATTGACCCTAAACGTGTATTGAGCATATTAGACAGGTCGATTTTTTGCCACTAATTGAGTCTGCAATCAGGTTACAGGTCTGTTAGTTCTGACGCGGGTGTCACAATCCTCCTGTATACTGGTGGTGATTTGCAAATCGTGAGGAGCGTTACATGATACGATGGTGGCTGTGCGGACTGTGCTTGATTCTGTTGGTCGTTACCCCTGCGAGTCTGGCGCAGGACGACGACCCGGTGATAAGTCCGGCATTGCAGGAACAAATCGACGAGATTGAAATGACGACAAGCGCCATTCGCGGGCTTGACCTCGAAACACCGATTACACGCCTGTTCCCAACACGCGAAGCGCTCGGTGAATATTTCCGTGAGGTATTCGACGCTGAGCTGCCCGATGCGGTCGTCGCGCGCGAAGTGATTTTTTATGCCGCCTTTGATTTTGTCCCCCTCGATGTTGACTTGCGCGCGGTTTACACTGAATTGTATACTGCTCAGGTCGCCGGATTTTATGATACAGATACCAACGAGATGAATGTCATCCTCATCACCGGCGAACGTCCCGCTGATGAACTGCCCCTGCTCGAAGAAATCACCTATTCACACGAATACGTCCACGCGCTGCAAGACCAGCATTTTGACCTTGATCTGATTCTGGACGGCATCGACCCCGAAAATCCCGATAGGAGCATCGCGACTCTATCCCTCATTGAAGGCGATGCGACACTGGCGATGACCCAATATACCCTCCAGCGGATGCAGCGTAACCCGACACTCGGCGCAGTGCAAATCTTGATGGAAGCGGCACGGTCGGGCGCGCTGACCTTCCCGCCCGGTGTGCCCGATATTATCATCCGCGAATTGTTGTTTCCTTATGAGCGTGGCATGGATTTTGTGACATATACCTTCACACGCGGCGGATGGGATGCGGTCAACGCGCTGTATGACAATCCACCCACCACAACCGAGCAGATTCTGCATCCCGAACGCTATCCCGAAGCGCCGCTGCCTATTACGCCGTTAGTCCCGGTTGATGAAATCTTAGGCGAAGGCTGGGAACTGGTGCATGACCGCACGCTGGGCGAATTTTATCTGCGACAATATCTGGGCACACAGTTGGACGCCCGCACAGTCAACATCGCTGCGACAGGCTGGGGCAATGACCAGTATCTCATCTATCACAACCCCTCTACCGGACAAATTGCGTGGATACTCCGCATTGTGTGGGATACAGACCAGGACCGCACCGAATTCGCCGCTGCCTATGATAGGTTCGCGCAAGCACGGTTCACAACACCGATGGATTCACCCTGTTATCGTAGCGAGGACGAAGCGGTTTGTTTTAACTTCTTCGATATGAACAGTGATTCCAGCCTCATCGCCTATGCGCCGGATAACGTCCTGGCGATGGGCATGATTGGCATTCAACTATCGCAGTGAGCGCGTGCTATGGGCATCCTCAACCAGTATTCGCTCTTAGTGAGTTTAATCATCGGCGGGATAATGCTGGCCTATGGATTATGGCGCTGGCAGAGGCTGTCCCGCCTCATTCGGTTTGTGCTTTTCAGTGGCTATGTCTTTGTGGCAATCGGAATCGTAGTGGCGGTGCGCTATCCCGATACCAGCGTGAGCAGTATCGCCGAACTCGATTCCACGCTGGCTAATGGGCGTCCGACGTTTGTGATGCTGTACTCAAATTATTGACTGGCCTGTGTCCGCGATTTGCCCACCGTGCGTGGGTTACAAAGTGAACTGTCCGGCGAGATTGATGTCGTCCTCATCAACATTCATGACGCCATAGGGGCGGCGGTTGTAGACCGTTTCAACTTCGTATCGTCGCCTCTCTACCTGATATTTGATGCGAACGGCAGCGAAACCCTTCGCGCCAGTGCCGTGCCACCTGTCGCCGTCATTCGCGCTTCGGCCTTCTGATAGATTTCCATTCAAATCAAGCAAAAACCCCGCTCACAGCGAACGGGGTTCTGTTTTTAGGCTACAGATAGCGATAACTTACGGACAACTACCGCGTTGCAGCACATAATCAGCATCGTTACGGGTGTTATCGTT
>CAZTLI010000270.1:2647-7493 GCA_964614375.1 uncultured Anaerolineaceae bacterium | reverse complement strand
AAAAAGCCCATCCCGAAGCCTTCAATATGCTGTTGCAGGTGATGGAAGAGGGCACGTTGACCGATGCGCGAGGCCGCCGCGTCGATTTCCGTAATGCCATTATCGTGATGACCAGCAATGTCGGCGCGGATACGATTAAACGCGGTAGTCAGTTGGGCTTTAATGTCCCGGTGGACGAAAGCAAAACGCTGGAAGAAGAATACGAGGATATGTATAAGCGCGTGACCGAACAGCTGCGCCGCGTATTCCGTCCCGAATTCCTCAACCGCGTGGATGCGACTATCGTATTCCGGTCACTATCGCGCGAAGAAATCAAATCCATTGTTGACCTCGAACTGCGTAAAGTTGGTGAGCGCCTGATTGAACATGCCATCACGCTTGACTTGACAGAAGCGGGTCGGGAATGGTTGGCGAAAGAGGGTTACGATCCTGAATTTGGCGCACGCCCGCTGCGGCGCCTGATTCAGAATGAAGTTGAAGACCGTTTGTCGGATGGTATCCTGTCGGGTGACTTCAGTATTGGGAGTATCGTCAGCATCGAGGTGGATGCTGAGGATAAACTCCTGCTGCGACAGGTTGAAGAAGCCGACGCCGTTGAACCGTCTGGTGTCTAGGCGCCTGAGATAAGAATTTTAAAGCCACCTGCATAAGGTGGCTTTTTTCTTGCAAAAGGCTTATCAAGCAGCGTGAAATCGCGGTTGGGCTTACTTCCGTCCGCCGGATAATTTTTCCTGGAGTGCCGCTAATGCGTCCCAATCACCTTTGGCGGCGAGGGCGGCCTGTTCTGCCCATGTTCCCATACTGGCTGAATTACGCATCCCGGCTTCACTGGCAATCCGCTGAAAATCCTCGACAGACGCCGCAGCAACTTTGGCGAACGTATCCATCCCGGCGGCGACCAGTGCGTCGCGATATTTTGGCCCAATGCCTTCAACACGGGTGAGGTCATCGGGTTCGGCGCTTGCAGCCGGGGCAGCTTTTGGTTGAGCGGGTGCGGCTTCAGCCTTGGTTTTAGCTTCAGACTCAGCTTTGGCCTGTGTTTCTGCTTTTTTACGCGCTTCAATGGCCTTTGCTTCTTCCTCGGCCTTTTTACGCGCGTCTGTATCTACTCTGGCTTTTGCTTCGGCCTGTTGCCGAGCAGCTTCGGCGGCTTTTGCGGCGGCCTCGGCTTTGGCTGCCGCTTCACGCGCCTGGTCTTCCGCCGTCTTCTCTTGTACGCTGTCCTGACGTGCCCAGATGCCAAAGGCGACGGTGAGCGCCGCGAGCACTAGAATCACGACCCATTGATTGCCAAACGTATCTCCGGCGAGAATCTGATTGAGCAGGTAGAATCCTGCCGCAGTACCGAATAAAATGGTTAGAACGGTTTTTCCATTGCGGTCAATCGACATAATACATCCCTCTCAAAACATCGTGTCTATTGGAGTCGCTATCTCCAATACAAAATCGTCGCAGATGGTTGTGCTTGTATAATCTGCTTCATATTGTAACCTATCTTGTTGTTTATACGTATACACAGGCATCAGGGTTTTAGGTGTATGTCGGAGGAACGTTATGGCAGTTGCCAATCAAGCAGGTGAAATAGGCATATCCCAATCCAGCGCCGCCGATTATCCGGTAGGCAGTCTGCGTTTTGATTTGCTGGTGGCAGTGGTCTCGGTGATTTTTCTGTTTGGCCTGTTTTTAGATGGCTGGGCACACAATCATGGTCAGGTTGATAACTCATTTTTCACACCCTGGCACGCCGTCTTTTATGGTGGATATGCGCTGACGGGCGCGGTAATTGTCATCACCCACTTTCGCAATGTAGGGCGTGGGCATCGCTGGTTACGCGCGTTACCAAAGGGTTATTCATTGTCATTGGTCGGGGTAGGCCTGTTTGCGCTGGCTGGCGTGGGCGATATGCTGTGGCATGAAACGTTCGGCATTGAAGAGAATTTAGAGGCCTTGCTCAGTCCAACACACCTGCTTTTAGCATCGAGCATGTTCTTAATTTTCACCGGGCCATTGCTAGCGGCATGGCATCGTGCCAGCGACAATCCCGGTTGGCGTGAACTCTTCCCGGCGATAGCAGCGCTAACCTGTTTGCTATCTTTGATGACATTTATGACTCAATATAGTCATCTGCTCTCGCGTCCCATGTTGTTGGTCGGGTCGCGGCGCGGCGCAGGAGACTTCGCGGATATTGTCGGGATTACGGATCAGGTACTCCCCGCTGCGTTAATGGTCGGCGTGCTGTTATTTGCATTGCGGCGCTGGCGGCTTCCTTTTGGCGCGGCAACGCTCATTTTTACCGGGCATATCCTGCTCATGCAGTGGATGCTGTTTTATCGTCCAAATCAGTTGTGGATTAGCGCAGCAGCAGTCATTGGCGGATTGGTCGCGGATATTCTCATCTGGCAGTTAAAACCGTCTCCGCATCATCCACTAGCACTGCGACTATTCAGTTTTGTCGTGCCGTTTACAATCGTACTGGTTTATATGCTCGTCTTGAACACCTTCGATCCGCGTGGATTGTGGTGGCAGGTGCATATGTGGTTAGGTGTGCCATTTGTCGCGGGCATCGCCGGATTATTTCTCAGCGTCATTGCCGCACCACCGCCGCTGCCTGAATCGGCATGATTGTCTCGGTATAGTCTGGAAAAGGTCACGTATAGTATCTATTCAGCGATCCATGCGCCTGTCTCCAAACGGCCCTCCCCCGTATGCGGAGGCAGGGCGCAAAACCGGTCACAAGCGTTCTGGAAGTCCCCCTCCCTGAGAACCTGACACTTTTGTGCAAGGTGTCGTTGGCCCCGCCAGAGATTGAAGTCATCTGGCTGCGACACGTCTTAACCTGTGGCGGAACAATTGCAACTGTTACCTGTGTATGTTTTCCTGAATGGGTCAGGTTTTAAGGCATAGGTGTTATAGGTGACCTTTTTCGATTTCCGCCCGCCATTCCCCAAATCCGCAATCTATGGGTAATATTGTTTGGTGATGATGTGTGGATGACAGGCGATGACAATGCGTAAACGAGTGATAATGAGTGTCGTACTGGCATTAGTGGGCATAGTCGTCGCTGCCTGTGACGAGGCGCTGCCCGCGAGTGCCGAACAACCACCACCGACATCTGCCGGGATTGTGATTGATGATGAACCCGTCACGACGCCGACAACCGGGCGTCCGGGTGGTGCGAATGTGCAGGTGAGCACAGTAGAAGCCACGTCAGCAACTGGCGCACCGACCATTGAACCAACAGAGGAATCCACCACACAACCCACGACAATTATCGAAGAAACGCCAGAAGTCACGCCAGAAACCACAACAGACGTTGAACCAACAGCAGAACCCACACCTATTGAAGTCGATACCATTCAACAAGGACGCACGCTTGCCACCTACGATGCGGCGGTCTTGTCGCTTGCCTTTAGTCCCGACGGGCGCTGGTTGGCAACCGGTGGAGAGGATACCACAGTCCACATTTGGGACATCACAACAGGCGCGGCGTTAATCGAATTGGATGACCCGGAAGCATGGATAACCGGTGTTGATTTCAGCAATGATGGTCAATGGTTTGCCGCCGCAACTGATGATGGACAAATCCGCTGGTGGGTATTCGACACCATTACCGACATCCGTCCACGCCTGCGCCGTTCAGATATTCACATCGGGACGATTGTCGGCAGTATCTTCAGTCCTATTGTGCCCGAAATGATGGTTTCAGTGGATGCCAACAGTGGTGTGCTGTATGTATGGAATACAGTCACCTACGTGGCAGAAGCAACGCTAGAGACAGGTATTCGCCCCTTTGCCGTCGCCTTGCACCCCACCGATGAAGCACTGGTCGCGATTGCGGGCGCGGATGCGACAGGTGGCATCGTACAAGTGTGGGATGTATTATTTCTCGATCCGGTCACGCAATGGTCGCTCGACAGCCTGCCCCTCAGCATGGCTTATCATCCCGATGGCGACCGGATTGCCATAGGAACAGACGCGGCTGTCACGATCTGGCAGGTGAGCAATCCAACCGAACCATTGTTATCTATCTCAACAGAGGATTCGGTGCGGGTCGTGGCCTTTAGCCCGGACGGGACGCAACTGGCCTTTGCGACAGGGGATCGTGTGCAATTTATTGATTTAGACAGTGGCACTATCATCAGAGAAATCACCCACAACGGCGGCGACATTTTTACGTTTGCCTACAGTCCAGACGGTACGCGCGTGGCAACAGGTGATGCGGACGGTTTTGTACGTTTGTGGCAGGTTGATGAACAATAGCATTCGACAATTGGCTATAGATGTGCGCCAGAATGAGTCCTATACTGACAGGCGCGCTATATGAACGAACCGCATTTTGAAAGGAATAACTGTGTTTCACAAGACCTCTATCTTAACAGCGGCATTGATTGTCGTGTTGCTATTGACAGGTTGTGGCGGACGCGAATCTCAGCAAGAGCAGCAATCCGCTGACGATGCGGGTGTCACTATTGATTTAGCCTATCCCGACCCGTTAACCGTTGGCGAGATGACGCTGATGATTACCCTCACAGATGCCGATGGCAATCCCATCAATGACGCGACATTGGCAATTCGTGGCGACATGAACCATGCAGGAATGCAGCCCGTGCTGCGCGACGCCGAAGCTGGCGAAGAAGGTGTCTATGAAGTGCCATTCGAGTGGACAATGGGCGGCGATTGGATCGTCACGATTGCTGTCACGCTGGCAGATGGCACAGAAGTTTCCGAGACATTCGACCTATCTGTTGAAACCGCTGGCGAAATGGACATGGACATGACCGATGAACCTGATATGTCCATGACCGACGAAGCCGCCGACAGTTAAATCACGTCAACGAACAGGGGC
>CAZTLI010000270.1:0-2547 GCA_964614375.1 uncultured Anaerolineaceae bacterium | reverse complement strand
TATGTCCATGACCGACGAAGCCGCCGACAGTTAAATCACGTCAACGAACAGGGGCGCACTATCCCCTGTTTTAAAGTCCCATACACAATAGACCCATAGGAGCAGTCCCCGTGGTTATCGAAACAAAACATAAACCAGACACGCTCTATCGTCCACCCGGAGCATTTGACCTGCTGCATGTGCCCGGTTTGGGGCGATTGCTGCGCTGGCGGTGGGGACGCCTGGTTTTGCAATTGCCCTTGTTTATCATCGCTGCGCTGGTGA
This sequence comes from uncultured Anaerolineaceae bacterium, assembly GCA_964614375.1. Lineage (GTDB taxonomy): Bacteria > Chloroflexota > Anaerolineae > Aggregatilineales > Phototrophicaceae > CAZTLI01. The sequence continues at coordinate 2,283 of CAZTLI010000270.1, read as the reverse complement.
TATATGATGGTTTCACCGGGCCACAGCGCGCCGCCGAAAATCTAGCCACAGTGACCCCATGGGTGCATTATCGCGGACTGGTCGTTATTGCGCTTCTATTGGCGGGTAATCTGTTTTGTATGGGCTGTCCGTTTACACTGCCACGTACCTTAGCAAAACGCCTGAGCATAAGTGGGCGACGCTTTCCACAGATGCTCCGCAACAAGTGGGTGGCGATTGCGGGTCTGTTCGTGATGTTCTTCCTATATGAATGGCTGGATTTGTGGTCGAGTCCGGTGCTGACGGCGTGGGTGGTCGTGTTTTATTTTGTCGCCTCGTTTGTACTGGAAGCGATGTTCGCCGAATCGCCGTTTTGCAAGTATGTGTGTCCGTTGGGGGCTTTCAACTTTGCCTATTCAACCGCATCACCGCTGCAAATCACCATGCGCGATGGCAATGTCTGCGCGCATTGTGTCGGCAAAGAATGTGTCAACGGCAGTTATGCGACGGCATCAACAACCCGTGTCGATGAAATGCCCCTCAATCGCGCCGACCATCCCCAATATGCTACCGTTGCGCTGGCTGAGATTCCGACTGTGAACCGCGAAGTCACCCATGATAAATCCGGCACACCCGGCTGTGGGACGCTGCTCTTCGTGCCCCAAATTCAATCCAACCTCGACTGTATATTCTGCCTCGATTGTGCCCGCGCCTGTCCCCACGATAACGTCGCCCTGATAGGCCGCAAGCCCGGACGCGAACTGTTCAATCCAGAGGCATGGCCTAAGCGTTGGGATGTATCATTTTTCATTATCATTCTGGCGTTCATGGGCGTGAGCAATGCCTTTGGCATGGTGCCACCCGTGTTTGACCTGATGCGCGATATCGGTGGAATTTTAGGCACAAACAGCGAATTTATCGTTCTGCTGTTGTTGTTCCTCGTGTTGAATATCGCCTTGCCGATTGTACTGACCCTGGGCGTGGGGCAGCTTGTGCGGAAATTGACCAATACGACCAAAAAATACAGTCTACGCCATACGGTTGCGGCTTTTGCGCCTGCATTTGTCCCGATTGGTTTTGGCATCTGGTTCGCGCATTATGCCTTTCACTTCCTGATTGGGATATGGACGATTATTCCCGTGTTTCAGACTTTCCTCATCGACCATCGCATCTATCTACTTGGCACAGAACCAGATTGGTCACTCGCGGGATTTAATGTCGAATTTGTGGGATTGGTACAGGTGGTGGTGTTAGTGGGTGGCTTCCTGTGGAGCATGATGCTGGCCCAGCGCACATCGCTGCGCCTCTATCGTCGTCAGGGCATGGTCGGTTTGCTGCCCTGGGCGGCCTTGTTGCTAATTCTGATGTTTGTGGCATTGCAAATATTTGGCCTGCCGATGGAAATGCGCGGGACGGTCTTCAGCTAAAGCGGTCTATTGGAGAAAAGTAAGGGGTTGGCAATGAAATTCGCATCACAACCCAACCCCTCGATGATGAGTTCGCTTATTGCCAATCATCGTGCTGCATCAAGCGTAGATAAGTGGGTTCACTTGCGCCTGCAAGCTGATACCCCATCCGCAGCAAAAAATCGACGGTATGAATGGTGTCGGTTTGTGAGAAAAAATGCTGTTGATGGCGCGGTTCACCTGAAGCATCCACGACCGCAATCGAGTAACGATAGCGCCCACCCTGATGTTGTGTGATTTGAATATATTCATTCATGGGGACTCTGCTCCCTCTGTAACTCCCTGATTAAAAGCTTACCATTAAATTGTGCATTACGGTCAGCCTGTTTATGAAAATTCAGAGGCGGTGTGATGTTGCGGATAAAGGCGTTTATGACTTTCGTAAAAATTTTGGCTTAATCGGGCTTAAATACATGCCTTTAATCTTGCGAAGTTTGTGCCTGTTGACTAAATTGTTCGCTAATATCTTCGGATTCAGGAGCAGAACCTCCGTCTGCTTTGGATTTATTTGCTTGAACTAGAAGTGGCGCATACCGCATCAAATCGCGCCCGGTCTCCGTTTTGTGAATGTCGAAAAAGACAATTGAATACAGGAGAATAAGCGACACAGGCTTCGAGCGATAGGGTATTTGGCATCAGTTTCAGCCATCGTAAAATGCGATGCTGAGTGAGGTCATGTGGTCGATCAATACATTCCAATCGAACCCGCCAGAACAGTAATCTGAAAACCTGACCCATTCAGGAAAACATACAGAGGTAACAGCTGCGATTGTCCCGCCACACGTTAAAACCTGCGGCTGCCGGAACACCACGTCATCTGAAGCTGACACGCTCAGCA
>CAZTLI010000269.1:0-7506 GCA_964614375.1 uncultured Anaerolineaceae bacterium | reverse complement strand
ATGAGGTCAATCGCGCCAATCGGGATGCTCATGTAGAGGCGATGTCGCTGTCATTTGTATTCTTGCCAACAGTGGAATTTTTAGGGATGCTGGCGACGGGGATTGTATTATGGTTCGGCGGCATGACTGTCGCACGGGGAGAAATCACACTGGGGATAGTGGTCGCGTTTCTGGCCTATGTCACGCGCTTTTTCCAACCTATTCAAGAACTCAGCCAGCTCTATACCACCATGCAAGCGGCGATGGCAGGCGGTGAACGTGTCCTGACTCTGCTCGATACCGCGCCTGATGTCACGGATGCGGACGACGCGATTGCGATGCCGCACATCACGGGCAGCATCAAACTCGATAACGTCTCCTTCGCCTATCGGGACGATGTGGAGGTGTTGAAAGACGTTAATCTGGAAGTCATGGCAGGGCAGACACTGGCATTAGTGGGGCCGACTGGCGCGGGCAAAACGTCCATCGCCAATCTGATTGCCCGTTTCTATGATGTGACCGATGGCGCGGTACTCATTGACGGTCATGATGTGCGGACGGTAACACAGCATTCCCTCCGTAGTCAGATGGGTCTCGTCTCGCAAGACCCGTTTCTGTTCGCGGGCACAATCGCCGACAACATCCGCTTTGGCAATCCCGATGCCGACGCCGCCGCAATCGAAGACGCCGCCCGAACCGCCAATGTCCATGACTTTATCCTATCTCTGCCCGATGGCTATCAAACCAGGATTTTGGAAGACGGCGCCAATCTATCCGTAGGGCAGCGGCAGTTGATTTCCATCGCGCGCGCAGTGCTGGCAAATCCACGTATTCTGATTATGGACGAGGCGACATCCAGCGTGGATATGATCACCGAGATGTTGATTCAAGATGCGCTCGAACAGCTGTTACGTGACCGAACCGCGATTGTCATCGCCCATCGTCTGAGTACGATTATCAATGCCGATGTGATTTGTGTGATAGATCATGGGCGCATCATCGAACGCGGACGACACGATGAGCTGCTGGTGAAACGCGGTTTATATCATCAACTGTATGAGCGCCAGTTCATGACAGTGGCGGAGTGATGTGGCTGTTGGATTCATGCGGGGAGTCGTTGGTAGTCCGAACTTTAATTTGACAGCTTGCCTATTAATAAATGCTGAGTATATCCCAAATAATCGCAATTTATCCCAAATTTAGTGCGTACACAGGCTTATTCCTCAGCAAAACCGGGCCATTCGATAGTCGCGCCGTCTATGTCGAGGATTTCGCTCATGATGACCGCGCCTTCATTGGCGCGCGGCAGACGGCTTAGATAGCGTTCGGTCACGGCGACATTGCTATGACGCAGCAGTTGGCTGATTTTGTCGATGGTTACACCCGCTTCTTGGAGTGCCCCGGCGACAGAACGCCGCAAATCGTGTGGTGTGACATGACCTAATCCCGCATATCGCGCGAAACGTTCGACATTGTGCCAGATGCCATCCGGCGTCAGACCATGCCGCGAGATGCGTCCGCCTTTCCAGATCCGTCGTATCAATGGCGACCCCGCAGGCGGGTGCAGTTCGCCCGGCGCAATTGCCCGCCGCCAATAATCCAGTGCGCGCAACACCGGGCGCGGCACATCAATCGTCGCCACTTTGCGGCCTTTACCATGCACGCGCAGCACAGGTCGATTATTTTGCAGCGATAAATCACCCCAACGCGCAACCGCCAGTTCTTCACGGCGCAGCGCCATCGTACATAGCATCGTCGCCATGACATGATTACGCAGTTCTTGATTTTGGGAGGTCGCCACTTCTCGCGAGGCTTGCATTAACTCACGAAGCTGGTCGAGTGACAACCACCGACCCGGACGCTGCCCGTCTTCAGCGCGCGGCGGACGGACTCGCGCCATCGCCGCGGCGGTATAGTCGTCTATCCACTCGGCTTCAGCCAGTAAATCCGTCAATGTGACGATAGCTGCCCGCGCCTGTCCCAAACCCTGCTTGCCATGCCCCCGCCCCGCCAACACGCCTAACCATGCCCGTAACTGCTGCGCGGTCAATATATCCCGCAGAATTTGTATCGGGAGCGAACTCATCCGCATATACCGCGAATCGCCGCGCGTGGCCTTCATCCCGGCCACATCCACGAGATAGGTATCAATCCAGCGAAAGTAAGCGCGCTGGGTATGACGACTGCTGGCACGTCCGGGCAGTGCCATTGCAAAGTTGAAGGTTAATCCACCCTGTTCGGCGAGGATGATGTCGGCATTTTTACGACGCTGTGGCAGTTGGCTCATAGGCTGTGCGAGTCCGATTGTCCAAGAACAGAATTATCCACCCATTATAACATGCGGATGTGTGAACCGTTTACTGTTTGCGCGCCGCAGTGTTGTGTGTGGGGTTTAGTTGCCATGGATAGTACGGCATGACTGCGGGTTAATCAAGAACGAGCGTTCTATCGTGCCCGTGCGAAAATAGAACATTTCCATTGGGCACTCTGCCAAAGGGTTTTTGGATACAATGCCCCTTGAACTAAACGTCAGCATTCGTAAGAATCACTGGCAACAGTAGCCAACCACCCATGTGCGAAAGAGCCATGACATCATGAATCACCCGCTGCCGTCTAATGAAATGCTCGTTGAACTCAGTTCAGCGATTCCCTGGGACGAAATCGAACGACAGAAACGCCAATTTTATGAGGCGATTCAATCACTCAAGGCCAATGGCAAGGCGGATACGGATAGCCTGCCATTAGAAGATATTTCAGATGCGATTGGCGCGCCTGTCTCTTTATATTACGATTCATCGGCTAAGGGTAATCTCATTCTGGGGCATTGCAACGGGCGCACGCACATCCTCGGCAGCTTTGTCAGCCAACGCTATCGTAAACACAAATCGTTGTTGGATAGCATCGTGCTTTATAACATGAATCCCGGTGTCAATCACACCAACATCCACGAAACCGACACGCCCACGGTTCAAATGCGGGCTTTAGGCGCAGAAGTCGAACTGGGGCTGCTGCACCCCGATGGTCGTGGCCCGGATGAAACGGAAGTACAGGCGTACATTGAACTCTACAAGCTCCATGCCCATAAATTGGGCATCACGCCACAGGTAGACCGCGAAGCCTGTCAGTATCAGGTCGAAGCTCATGTCGCGCCCGGCGTCGGTTATCATCGTACCCGGCACGCGCTGGATGGGATTATGACTTCGCTCGTGCGCGCCAGTGAAATGACTGGCCTGCACACGGCGGTGATGGCGGCCTATCCCATCGAAAGCGACTTCAAACTCACCGATGACCCCAAAGTGCATACGGCTGTCGATTTAATGCTCGAAGTCAACGGCATGTTTCCAGAATATCAACAGCGATTGCGCGACGCGCAGGCACGATATCATATTGGCGACTGCAATTTTGTGGAAATGTTTCGCATTCAAGGCTGCCATATTCATCTCGATCTGGCTGGACGGTCAGAAGCGTTGGGGTTGTTGACCTTCTATACCATGCTGCGGAGCGCGACAGCGATTGCGAACAGTGCCCTGCTTAAAGGTGCGCCCTTTGTCAATGGGACGAGTGACCCGGAGCTGCTGTGTGTGCGTGAACATCTGCGGCGGACGACCGTCACCGGACGGTACATCGAAGTCCCGACCATGCCCCATATCAGCCCGACAGGTATGGACGATTATGGCGATTTAATACGCTCTGAGCGGGCGAACGCGGTTGGACGGGCACACCTGTTTGAGAAGGGATTGGGTGAGATACTCTCTGTTATGCACAATCCCATCGGACGTGTCCGTCCTGACCTGAGTCCACGTAAACGCATCTGTACACTCGAAAGCACAGGAATGCCGGTCAATGTGAGCGCATCTCGGATGGCGGCGGTGCTGACGGACTTTGAGTTCAGCCATGTGTTGATTGAAGCCTATTTCCGTAAACATGGCTGTGACCTGGAGCCGATGATGCAAGACCGGGTATTGTGGTCAATTCTAGGCCCGCTCTCGTCCGTAGACTATGAACACCAGCAAGACACTTCTGACCGCGTAGGCACAGATTTGACGCTCAAAACGGCAACGGGCGATGCACTATCGTTAGCCGAATTCTATGAAATCAAGCGCCTTTATATGCACCGCAACCTTGTCGAAATGGCACAGGTTAGTCCCCGCGATGTGGATGACGTATATAGCAGCTTGAATCGAATGCTTGAGCCGCCCAGTGGGCGCAGTGCGGAGACGGTTGAGCAGTATATCAGCGACCCCATGCTGCGGAGTACGGGCAATTGGGGACAGATTTTGCAGAGCGCGTTTGAAGAAGAAGGCGGCACACGCGGCACGCATAACCCCGATGCTGTCCTGGCCGTCACCAACCGCGTCCATGCCGCCTTACGGAAACGCTACCTCTAAATCGCTGTCAAATACATCCAGCAGTTCGCTGCGGTGGCTGTTTAACCCAATTTGCCCTTGTGCATTTGTAGCTCACGTTCATAATAGAGGCCTTGCCGAACAGGAAGGGTGTGGGAGTTTTACTTGAAACCCTCTTTATCAATTGTTGTCCCGGTTTATAACAGTGAAAACAGCATTGGTCTACTGGTCGAGACGTTGGCTGAACTGCTGCCACAAATCGCGCAAGGCTATGAAATGATTCTTGTGAATGACGGCAGCCGTGATAACAGTTGGCAGGTGGTGCAATCACTGGCAGATCAATATGCCTGGATACAAGGCATCAATATGATGCGGAATTATGGTCAGCACAATGCGCTGCTCTGTGGTATCCGTGCCGCGCGTTACGACATCACCGTGACGATGGACGATGACTTACAACATCCCCCCGCTGAAATCCCGCGCCTGCTAGCCGTACTCGACGATGGCTATGACGTGGCCTATGGCGCACCGAAAAACGAACGGCATGGCATCTTCCGCAATTTGGCCTCACAAATGACCAAACTCGCGCTGCAAAAGTCAATGGGGGCAGAGACTGCGCGGCATGTCAGCGCGTTTCGGGCGTTTCGGACGACGCTGCGTGAAGCGTTTGTTGATTTTCGCGGGCCTTTTGTCAGCATTGATGTCCTGCTCACATGGGGAACAACCCGCTTCAAGGTTATTTTTGTAGCGCATGAACAGCGCACGATTGGGCAATCCAATTATACGCTGGTCAAACTCATCACCCATGCCTTTAACATGATGACGGGCTTCAGCACGATTCCATTGCAAATGGCAACTTTGTTGGGCTTCGTGATGACGGGTTTTGGTTTTCTGGTGATGGTGTATCTGTTATTTAACCGCTTTATCCTCGCCAATGATGTACCCGGATTTACCTTCCTTGCATCGATTATCGCGATATTTGCCGGGGCGCAGATGTTCGCGCTCGGTATCATGGGTGAATACCTGGCACGAATGCACTTTCGTATCATGGATCGTCCGGCCTATACCATCCGCGAGACGACAGCTACCCCCATTCCAGAACAGGAGCACTGATGCGAATTGCTTTGATGTGCGCCACACAACGCGGTTATCTATTTTTGAAAAAATTACTCGAACTTGCGCCGGATACGGAGATTGTCGTCTTCAGTTTTAGAGAGGTGGCATGGGAACCGCCTTTTGTGGATGACATTCGCACCCTCGCAGAAGCGAATGGCTGTCAATTCATTGAAGCCCGCAGCGTCGCCAGTAAACAATTAGCCGACTTTTGGGACTCAACTCCGATTGACTTACTATTGTCAGTCAGCTGGCGCTATCTCATCCCGCGCCACATCTATGATCGTGCGAAATTGGGCGCGTTTGTATTCCACGATTCGCTGCTGCCTGTCTATCGCGGGTTTGCACCGACAGTATGGGCCATCATCAATGGCGAAGACCATACCGGGGTGACGCTGTTTGAAATGGCAGAAGAGGTTGATGCGGGCGACATTGTAGCGCAGCGGCGTGTGCCTATCGGCGCAGATGAAACCATTGCCGACGTGATGGAGCGAGTCACGCAGACCTATCTCGACCTGCTTGAGGAAAACTTGCCCAACTTGCTGGCCGGGAATGCGCCTCGCACAGCTCAAGACCATTCACTGGCGACATTTACCTGCAAGTGGACACCGGAAGACAGTGAAATTGACTGGTCACAATCCACCGAGCGTATCTATAACCTCATTCGCGCCAGCACAAGGCCATATCCGGGTGCGTTCACCACGTTTAAAGGGCAGAAGTTAACGATCTGGAAAGCGGAACGAGTATCCGATACACGACCATATGTATCGCAGGTGCCGGGGCGCGTGGTTGAGATTTATCCGGGTAAGGGAACGATGGTGCTCACGGGCGATGGTCGTATCATGCTGACAGAAGCCCAGTTAGGTAAAGGTGAGGTGGTTTGCGCTGACATTATTCTCAAGAGTGTGAACGATACACTTGGGCGGGAGTCGCGATGACGAACAAATCCTTGTGCCAATTCCTCGCCTGGGATACGGAATTTTTTGGGCAGCGCATCGCGAAAATTAATACCGCTTCATTGGACAAAACCAACATCATCGACATTATGCGTTGGAGCGAAGCAAACGCGATTGATTGCCTCTATTTTTTGGCTGAGGCCGACGACGCCGCGACCGTGCGTATCGCAGAAGACTATAACTTTCGCTTCAAAGACATTCGTGTCACCTTAGAATACGACTTTAAACGCAACACACTATTGACGGATGCAAGGTCAGACACACTGGTCATCCGTCCCTCACAACCCGACGACATTTCGACATTGGAACACATTGCTGAAGGCTCTTACATCGCCTCCCGCTTTTATTACGACCCGTGCTTCCCGCGTGAGAAGTGCAATGAACTCTATCGCATCTGGATTCGGAAAAGCTGCGAAGACTATGCCGACATCACGCTGGTGGGTGTGATTGATGGACAGCCCACGGGTTATATCTCCTGTCATTTGTTAGAAGAGGGCAAGCGGGGTGACATTGGATTGGTGGGTGTGGCGGAAACGGCGCGGGGCTTGAGTCTCGGACAGCAGTTGGTGAATGCTGCCCTGCGCTGGTTTGCTGAACAGGGTGTCGAGCGGGTGACCGTTGTGACACAGGGGCGCAATGTCCCGGCACAGCGCTTGTATCAACGGTGCGGGTTTCTGATGTACTCGGTACAGCTTTGGTATCATAAGTGGCTAACCAACTGCCACGATACTGTGTAAGATGGTGCGTATGGCTACTTACGACATTCCATTCAACAAGGCGACCCTCACAGGCGATGAACTCCGTTATATCGCCCAAGCTATTACCGACGGACACATCTCCGGTGATGGTCAGTTCACCAAACGGTGTCATACCCTGCTGCAAGCGGCGTTGGGTGTGCCAAAAGTCTTGCTAACAACATCCTGTACCCATGCGCTGGAAATGGCGGCCCTGTTGTTAGACATTCAACCGGGGGATGAAGTCATTGTCCCGTCGTTTACATTCGTGACCACGATTAATGCCTTTGTATTGCGTGGCGCAAAACCTGTATTTGCCGACATTCGCCCGGATACACTCAATCTGGATGAGTCCCTGGCCGGCCTGGCGAAGCTCGG
>CAZTLI010000268.1:0-7539 GCA_964614375.1 uncultured Anaerolineaceae bacterium | reverse complement strand
CGCCCATTTGAGGAAGCCGACTCATCCGATTTTTATGGGCGAGAGGAATTGGTCGCGCATTTACTTGAGCGCCTGTCGGACAATTCCCAACGGTTTCTGGCAATTGTCGGCCCTAGCGGGAGCGGAAAGTCGAGTGTGATAAAAGCGGGTGTTATTCCTGCCTTACGACGGGGTGTGTTGCCCGGTTCAGAACGCTGGTACATCGCCAGTATGGTGCCCGGGACAAACCCCTTCCGCGATTTAACAGAGGCTTTACTGCAAGTGGCTATTGATGCCCCCGACAATATCGAAAATCTCCTGCAGGGCGCGGCGAGTGTCCGCCATATCCACGCGATACTACCAGATGAAAATGATGAACTGCTGTTGTTCATCGACCAGTTTGAGGAAGTTTTTACGCTGGTCGAAAATGAAGCCGAACGCATCGCTTTTCTCGACACGTTGCAGCGGATGGTCGCCGCACCAGCGACAAAATTGCGTATCATCGTGACCTTGCGTGCCGATTTTTATGATCGTCCACTATTCTATGCCCAATTCGGCACATTGATTCAACACTATACCGAAACCCTGCTGCCACTCGCGCGCGAAGATTTGCTCGCCACGATTATCAAGCCCGCGCATAAAGCAGGGTTAACGATTGAAGACCATCTGGCAGAACGTATTGTTGAAGATGTCTATACCAGACCCGGTGCGCTGCCATTAATGCAATATGCCCTCACCGAGCTGTATGAACGCCGGCATTATAACCTGCTCACATTTGAGGCCTACGACGAAATTGGCGGTGTGACAGGCGCGCTGGCTCGTCGTGCCGACCAGATTTTTGAGACGTTTACTGAAGAACAAGAACGTGAATGGACACGCCAGCTCTTCTTGCGTTTAATCACGATTGAAGGTCAGGAGCGCATCACACGCCAGCGGGTAATGTGGGCCGATGTCCTTGCCAGTGTCAACAACCGCGCCCACATGCAAGCCATTATTGAACGCTTCAGCCAATACCGGTTGTTGACGCTAGACCGCGACCCGGAAAGCCGCGCCCCAACCATCGAAATTGCCCACGAAGCACTCATAGATACCTGGCCGCAGCTCAAATTGTGGATCAATCACAACCGGGCAAACTTGCTCCGCCGCCAGCAGCTAGAGACAGCGACGACGGATTGGCAAGCCGCGGGCTATGATGCAAGTTTTCTCGCACGCGGCACGCGACTTGCCGAGTATGAAGCATTGGCTGAATCGGGTCTCAGCCTCAATCCGCTGCAAACCCGGTTCATTCGTGCCAGTGTGGGGCAGCGTGAACGGGCAACCCGCCGCACCCGATTGTTTATTGCTGGATTGGTCATCTTCTCGTTCATAGCACTGGCGCTGGCGGTGTTCGCCTTTGACCGTCAACATCAGGCACAAGTCGCGCAAGCGGATGCTATTACCCAACGCGACCGCGCCAACAGTGTGGCAAATACCGCCCGTTCGCGTGAACTGGCGGCCAGTGCGTTGGCAGGGATTAATCAGACCGACCTCTCGCTGCTGTTGAGCACCGCCGCTGTGCAGATTGATAACACCTATGAAGCGCGCAACAGCCTCCTCACCGGGTTGCAGGCCAATCCATTTCTATCCAGTTATCTCTATGGACATACCGATTGGGTGCGAGCGGTGCAGTATAGCCCTGATGGCACGCTGCTGGTCTCTGCCGGACGGGATGGCAATATTATCCGCTGGGACACACAAACACACAGGATAATAGAATCACCGCTCACCGGGCATACGGGCGCGGTCAATGACATCAGCATCCGCCCGGACAGCGCCGCCATCGCCTCTGTGGGCGCGGATTCATCTGTCCGGGTGTGGGATGCCACCAGTGGCGAAGTGCTATGGGAAGCCTTGACCGAACATACGGCCCCCGTGTGGAGTGTCGCCTTTAATCCTGATGGTATGGTACTGGCAACCGGGGACGAAAGTGGGACGATTATTTTGTGGAATGCCGTTACAGGCGCTGTCATCCAACGCATTGAAAATGCCCATGATGATGCTGTCTATGACCTGGCCTATAGTCCTGATGGCGCGTTATTGGCGTCTGCCAGTGGCGATTTCACTGTTCAGTTATGGGATGCGGATACCGGTACACGAGCTAGCGCGGCGCTTGTTGGGCACGAGAACTGGGTTCTCACACTGGCTTTTAGTCCGAATGGGCAGCTTCTGGCATCCAGTGGTGAAGATGGGACGGTGATTTTCTGGGATATTGCTGCCCAGACACCTGTCACCCGCTTTGATACCGGCAGCAGTGACGGCATACGCGGCATCGCGTTCGATAATACAGGGCAAATTCTGGTCACTGCCAGTTTGGATGGCACACTCGGCGTCTGGAATGTTGCACAACGGCAGCTTTTGCTTCAACCCCTGGTAGGACATGGGGCATCGGTTTGGAGTGTCGATTTTCACCCCGATGCGCTCCAGATGGCATCGGGCGCAGCCGATGGTCGGGTACTGCTATGGGATTTTGCCCTTCCGCAGCGTCCCGGAGAATCGGCATTTCAAGCGGGACATGCTGTGCTGGACGGCGAAGTGAGTCCTGATGGCAGCCAACTTGTGACGGTGGGTGGTGCGAATAACGACAGTGGTGCTGCCGTCGTCTGGAATACCGCCGACTATACGCGACTGGCAACCTTAAACGGACATCAAGGCATCGTCACCAGCGCGGCCTATAACCCCGCTGGCACACTGCTGGCAACCACCAGTACCGACCAGACTATCATTCTCTGGGATATGGCGACGCAGCAACCTTTGTATCCAGCATTAGATGGACACGGCACTATTGTCTGGGATGCGGCGTTTAGTCCAGATGGCGCGCGCCTGTATTCAATTGATGACATGGGTGTGTTGTTGCAATGGGATGCTGCTACAGGTGAACAAATTGGTGATGCAGTTGTCACGGGCGATACCGGTGCGCTGACAGTGGCTGTTGACCCGACGGGACAATATCTGGCCGTTGGCAGTCGAGACGGGACCATCATAGGCTTCGACCTGCCTTCCCTGCAATCGCGCTATCGCATTACTGGCGCGCATACCAGCACCATCACCCGGCTGATATTCAATAACGATGGCACAATCTTGATTTCGGCTAGTCGGGATACACAGATTGCTTTCTGGGATGTGGCGACGGGCGAACGCAGGCAGCAACCGCTGACCGGGCACAACGATTGGGTGCTTGATGTAACCCTTAGCGCCGATGGGCGCTGGTTGGCTTCCGCCAGTCGTGACCGAACAGTGCGACTGTGGGACTTTGAGACCGGGCGGCCTGTTGGACTGGCAATGACCGGGCACAGCGATTGGGTCAACACAGTCGCTTTCAACCCATCGGGTACGCGCCTCTATTCTGGCGGTAATGATGCTAATGTCATTGTCTGGAATGTATCGCTCGACGACTGGTTGGCGGCGGCCTGTGCCATTGCCAATCGTCAATTCACCGCCAGTGAATGGGCGCAATATTTCCCGGATGAGGCGCAATATCCGATTTGTGAGTGACAGGCGACGACCGGCCTCGTGAGATACCGACTCAATTTCTGCCTATCGTAGACCCTCCCCACCCCAACATTTGATCGAAGCTCGCATCTGCTGGTGTCTTGAACTTGTCGGTTGAGACTAATCCTCCAGCTATGCTGCACATCCGTTAAGACACTGCTGTTACGCAGGGGGCTATACCCCCGCTGCAACAACCGCTTGCTGGATACGGGCGACTTCGGCGCGGTATTTATCGACGTTGACCAGCTTGATGTGGTCATAGCCGCGAATCATATCCGGTAGCTGCGCCAGCGCCACCGCACGGTCATAACTATCAGCCGATAGCTGCGCCAGTTCATGCTCAATCAGCGCCCGATATTCCCCGATCAACTGCCGTTCGACACGCCGCACGCGGTCATAACCAAAAATATCGAAGCGCGTCCCACGCAGGAACTTGAATTTAGTCAGCAGCCAGAAACCAGCATCGAACCACTTGCCGAGACTGATTTTCTGCTTCAAGCCCATCGCCCGGAAAATGGGCGGATGCAGTTTATAGGCCACCTTCGCCCCACTGCCGAACTGCTCTTTGAGCGCCTGCTGAAATTCATGGCGCAGCGACAAACGCGCAACTTCGTATTCATCTTTATAAGCCATGAGTTTGAACAGATAACGCGCGACGGCTTCACTGAGATCGGCGCGGTCGCTGACCTGTGATTCGATTTCGCGTACTTGCCGCACAAAATCGACATACGGCCTCGCATAGGCCGCGTTTTGATAGGCGATCAACTCTGGCACGCGGATTTCCAGCAAACGCAGCAGTTCACCCGCCGCGCCAACCCTATCGACCAGATGCTGCGCCTGTGGAGTCAGATCGGGTTGGATGGGCTGTTCGCCCTCGCGCTTGAGACTGCTCAAAGGCTGCCAATCGGGGTCAGCGACCACCTTGCGCCCCGCCCGAAACGCCTGTGTATTCGCAGCCACCGCCACGCGATTAAGTGTAATCACGCGCTCGATAGTATCGGCACGGAGAGGGAGCAATCCCGCTTGATAGGCCGCGCCGATGCAAATCATATTGGCCTGCATGTGACTGCCGAATAGATTTTCCGACAGGGTTTTGGCGTCCAGATAGACGTTGTGCGCTTTCAGCGTGCGCCTGTCGATGCTGGTCTTGAGCGACAGCATGCGCGGGAATGACAGGTCTGTCGAACGCACCATGGAACCCGTCGCTATTTCGCTCATGGAGACAACGGCAGCGGTTCGTTCGGGATTGGCGTAGGCTAGATTTTTGTCTTTCGCCGCTTCCAGCGGGTCAAAGGCGATATAGGCGTCTGCCATGCCGCTAATGACCTTGTTGGAAATGGCGCGATTTGCCGTCGTGATTTTGACGTGGGACAGCACCGGCCCACCTTTCTGGCTGAGTCCGGTCTGGTCGAGATTATAAACATGCTTATCTTCGAGAAAGGCCGCCGTGCCCAGTATCTGATTAATCGTCACAACACCTGTCCCGCCGATGCCTATCATATAGATATGAGCCTCGTCACCGACCAATCGTTGCGGTTCGGGCAGTTCATTGGCTTCAATGCTGACGACAATGCGCGATTCTGGCTTTTTCGACCGGGTGGGGACAACGGTCACGAATGAAGGACAATCGCCTTCCAGACAGGTGTAATCCTTATTGCATGACCCCTGATGAATCTGCGTTTTGCGCCCGAACTCGGTCTCTACCGGGACAACACTCAGGCAGTTGGATTTCACACCACAGTCGCCGCAGCCTTCGCACATCGCCTCGTTGATGAATATCCGCGTCGGCGGTTCTTCAACCTCGCCGCGTTTGCGCTGGCGGCGTAAATCGGCGGCACAGGGCTGGTCATAGATGATGATGGTGACACCGGGTTCTTCGCGCAGCAGTTCCTGCGCTTCATCCAATCTATCCCGATGCCAGACCAGCGTCCCGGTCGCCCACTGCGTATTTGCGCCATATTTATTCGGGTCGGCGGCACAGACGATGATTTTACCCACCCCTTCGGCCTGTAATGCGCGAGTCAGTTCCGGCACAGGCATAGCCCCATCGGCGTGCTGCGCGCCCGTCATGGCGACGGCTTCGTTATAGAGGATTTTATAGGTGATGTCGGTGCTGGCAGCGACGGCCTGCCGAATCGCGAGATACCCCGAATGTGCCAGCGTGCCATCGCCCAGATTCTGGAATAGATGCGGTGTCTCGGTGAATGGCGCTGCCCCTACCCACTGCACACCCTCGCCGCCCATGTGGGTGATGCCTGACGTGCTGCGATTCATTGTCAGCACCATCGCATGACAGCCAATGCCACCACCCGCTATCGACCCGACAGGCACGACTGTTGAGCGATTATGTGGACAGCCGGAGCAAAAATAGGGTGTGCGTCTGACTTGATTGAGGACGGGGACTTGCAACTGCACCGCCGCCGCGTCCATACCTGCTAGACGCCCCTCGACCATCCCTTCGGGCACATGGCCTGCCAGCACCCGCGCCAGCACGCGCGTAATCGAGTCCGCATCCAATTCGCGATCTGGTCGTACCAGTGGCTGCCCGTTGTCGTCTCGTTTGCCCATCACAATTGGACGCTGCGCGAGGTTATAGAGCACATCCCGCACGAACAATTCCACAAACGCCCGTTTCTCTTCAATCACCAGCAGCGTTTGCAATCCCGCGGCGAATTCGCGCATGAGCGTCGGTTCGAGTGGATAGACCATGCCCAGCTTCAACAGGCGGATGCCATAATTTTGCAGTTCATCGTCATCCAACCCGAACGCGAATAATGCCTCGCGCAGGTCGTAATAGGTCTTGCCCGCCGCGACGATACCCAGCCAATCGTTGTCACTGCTGACGGTGATGCGATTGAGTCCATTTGCCGCCGCGAACTGCCGCGCCGCTTCTAAACGGCCTTCGTATATTTCGTATTCGAGGTCGAGCGAAAAAGGCGCGAGCAAACGGGTATCCTGTGTCGGCTGCCATGAACGCCCATTGAAGGTGAAGTCGGGTCGGGCGATGCCGTCTATTGGGTAGACCGTCGCTGTGCCGAAACCGTCGGCGATGTCGGTGATAATTTTGAAGCCGACCCATAAACCGCTGTAGCGCGAGAGTTCAAAGCCATAGCGCCCGAATTCAATCACTTCCTGAATCGTGCCCGGATATAAAATTGGCATGTGCGCGTCATAGAGCGTGACTTCTGATGCGGATGGCAATGTCGATGATTTCGCGATGGGGTCATCCCCTGCAACAGCCAGCACCCCCCCATAACGTCCGACTCCGGTGAAATTGGCATGTTTGAAAATGTCACCCGAACGATCTACGCCCGGTGATTTGCCATACCAGATTCCCAATACGCCGTCGTATTTCGGTTGTGGGAAGGTGTTGGCGATTTGACTGCCAAAGACCGCCGTCGCCGCGAGGTCTTCGTTGACACCGGGCATAAAGACAATATTGTGTTCATCAAGAACTGGGCGCATCCCTTCCAGCAGCATATCGTAGCCCGCCACAGGCGACCCGCGATAACCAGAGATAAATGTCGCCGTGTTCAATCCCGCGCGCTGGTCGGCGCGACGCTGGTCAAGCGGGATGCGTACCAGCGCCTGCAAGCCAGATAAGATGATACGACCTTCGGGCTTTAGATATTTATCGTTAAAACTAAATTCGGGTGGTGGCTTCATCACACAACAGTTTCATCTATTTTTCGAGGTGTCGATTGTAACATTACAGCGTGTTTGTGGCTGTAGCGACGTTTTCGCGTAGCGCACCTGTGATGATACCCCATAACAGCCATCATCCCACCAGCCTCTCCAACCACTGCCGCACCGCCTCATGCCCCGCCAGCAAATAGAACGCGTTGACATCCTTGCCCTGCGGCACTTGCACCGCCGTCACTGCCTGAGACAGTCCCGCGATATGCGCTACGGCTTTATCGCCCGCATCATCGGCATCCATCCGCGCGTAAATGCTCGGCGCGGTCATGAATTGGCTCAACCAGCGGGGATGAATGTGTTTGTTGGCGGCGCTGCCAATCGCCACTGCGGATA
>CAZTLI010000267.1:0-7569 GCA_964614375.1 uncultured Anaerolineaceae bacterium | reverse complement strand
AAGAGATTATGACCTGGTGCCCCAACGTGCGCCGGAAATATGATTTTTATGATACGCCGTTATGGCTCGTGTTTCATAATGGGCAGTTGGTTGAGCAGTATGAAGGGCAACTGTCTAAAGAAATGGTCATTAACATCCTGCGGCGGATGTCACCACCGGATAAGCCGGAACTGCTGGAAAAGCCAGCCGATATGCCATCTATGCTTCTAACAGATGCGGATACAACGTCCGAAAATGCACAGCGGTATGCTTAATCGTATACTGCTGTAACACGGCCTCACGCGCACGCTGTCGCAACATCGCTAACCGTTCTGAGTCATTCAACAGGCTGCGTATAGCATTTGTGAGTGCTGTTGCATCCTTAACAGGGACTGTTGTCCCCATCTCCGGGCAGTCCGGCAGCAGTCCAACATTTGTGCTGACGGTTGGTACACCACAGGCCGCTGCTTCGAGTGTGACCATGCCTAATCCCTCATGACGAGAAGCCAGTATATTGAGTGTCGCCCGATGATAATGCTTCGGCAGTTCCAGGTGTGGTACATTGCCGATAAATCGCACCCGGTCAGCGATGTTCAGTTCGTTAGTCAACTGCTCTAAATGCCCGCGTTCTTTTCCCTCGCCGATAATGTCCAACGTCACATCGTCCAATGGAGCGATTGCCCGCAGCAGAGTCGATTGGTCTTTCACGCCCACCAGTGATGCGACATGAATCAGGTGATTTTGCGCTGGTCGTTGCTCAGATGGGCGAAACACATCCGCATCAACGCCCAGTGTAATCGTGTGGATTTTGGCTTCCGGGATTTGATACCCTGCTGTGCGGATGCGGTTTTTTGTGTAGGTGCAGGCCACCACAACCGCATCAGCATTTAACGCCTGCCCAACTATCCAGCGGCTGAATCGACTGCGCTGCAACCCATAATCTATATCCGCAAATCCGACCAGTTCACCGCCTGCGACAGATACAACGGTTTTGATACCTAACCATCTGCCTGCCCACGCTGTGATTAAGCCCGTTTCATCTGCCCACATCGCATGAAGGGCATCAAATGGCTGTTGGCGGTGCAGCCGATGAATCAGGCGCAGTGTATCCGTCCACAGACGCAAACGACGAAATCCGCGTGTCCATGCGCCAACACCAAGCGGATATACCTGCGCGCCATGCACGGTGTAGGGTTGCTGTGAATGGGGATAACGCAGGGCGATGACCCGTATCGCGTCCGTCGTTGCCAGTTCACGGACGAGATTTTGCTGGACAGGGATCGCCCAATCGTCTTCGCTGGCGCTGAAGCCGGGCAATAAAATGCCGATGTTCATCCACGTATCCTGAAGAGTGTGTAATTGCCCATACGTCCGATTGGCGCTATTCCACGTTCATCCCGCAGCCAGTGATAATTGGCCTGTAGAATCATCCCCTCCCATTGATTTTCGATTTGCCAGACATTCAGCAGCAGGTAATCGGCCTCACCGCGCCGCCATCGTTGTGCCAGTGTCGCCGGAATTTCATAAAACAGGTCATAGACTTCGAGTGTTGTATAGTGATTCAGCGTCAGCGTTAGACCAGACGTATAGAGTCGCGCCCCTTCTGGAATTTGTTCGGCTGTCCACTGCGCGACCGATTTATCGGCTTGATGAATAGTGATGAAGTTGGCGATTTCCGTGCGGGCGATGTGCCATGTCGATAGTGCGCTCAATGCGATAAGACCCGTCAAAATTGCGACAATAGTGTAACGATATAGCGTGTGAACCTGTTTCGTGATCTGAAGCAGTGTATCCACACCAAATCCAACTAATAGCGCCGCTGCCGGAAAGATGATGAGTGGAAAGCGGATATTTTGATAGGGAATGCCCGCGAGGAATACATAGGGTAACAATATCCAAAGTAGGAATAGGGTCGTCTGTGACCAGTGCCTATGCCAAACTAGCCCCACAACGCCCACGACAATCAACAGACTGAACAGTGGCGCGATATAGTACCCCGTCGTGTCAAATATGGGTTTGGCATAATAGATGGCGTTGGGTTCGACATAGTTGAATGTGCCGTCGATGTTGATAAAGGTTGCCTGAAACACATTCTCGACTGACCAGCCCTGTACCCAGGGATGGTTAAAGCCGTCAGTGGGATTGAATTGGCTGTAGATGTATTGCGGCAGGAAAATGAGGATGACGGTCATAGCGGAGGCTGCACAATCCACCAGAATCCGCCGCCACTGTGTGCGAAATTGCCCGCGCCAGTGAAGCATCAGCCCTATCAGCCATGGCAAACCCAATGCCAGATACAACCAGCGTCCAATACTTGCCCAAATCAGCAAAAATGCAGTCGCCCCTAGCCAGCGACGTTTATCCGTCTTGTTAAAGCGCCACAGGGCAAAGGCGCTCATGGTCGCTAATGCCAATGCGGGAATGTCTGCCATGATGACGATGCTGGATTGCAGCGCCTGTCCGCAAACCGTCATCACGATAGCTGCCGTGAATGCGCCGCCGCGGTTAACACCCATTTGCCGTGCGAGGCCATATACCAGCGGCGTCAACAGCGCGCCAGCACCCAGACTCATGGCCTGTGCAATCGCTTCTGATGTGCCGAATAATCCAAATACCAGAGATAGTAGGAGAGGATAACCAATGGGCCAGAAAAACGGCCCCGGCGCATTGCCCGTCTGTACGAAGTACACCAGTTCGCGCGAGAAATCGTAATAGGCATAGGGGTCTTGACCATATAACCCATCGAAGCCTGTAGACGACAATAGACTCAACCGCAGCATGAGGCTGGCGATGAATAAGCCAACGGCTAGCCAGATGTCCAGATGGGGTATTTTGGAGCGTTCAATGGTGTTCACGGTTTGCGTCTATCGTAGAAAGGTCGCCAGAGCAGGAGCAGTGCGGCTGTTTCCGCTATGATATTAACAACAGCCACTCCCACCGCGCCGAGTATCGGAATTAGCCATAAACTGAGTATAACCTGTCCAATCAATGCGAGCACGGTGACGATGTTGACGAATTGTTCGCGTTCGTGTGCATACCAGTAGAGCGTTCGCGCGCCCCGCAGCAACCCCGGCAGCAACGACCACGCCACTAATTGCAGGACAGGGATGGCAGTTACAAACGTTTCGCCGTAGGTCGCGGTAATCGCAACATGAGCGAATAGGCTAAGGGCGATGCCAAATAACACGCCAAAGGCCAGCAGGCCAATCATCACACGCCGGAACAGTTTTTGAAATGCGGCTGGATTGATGACCAGCGCAGCCAACGCGGGAAACAGCGCACCAAACAAAGCATTAGGCAGCATCCGTCCTGCCTCAATAAAACGGGCTGCTGCTGCATAATATCCGACTTCGGATGTGTTGGTCAGTTGTTCCAGCAGAATCACATTGACCCTTGTTTGTGCTGCTGTCAGAATCGCCGCAACCGCGAAAGGCCATGCCCGCCGCAGGATGGTCGTCCATTGGTTCGCTCCTTCAAATTTGTGTAAAGGATGAGATTGGTAGAATCGGCTTCGATAGATAAACCACGCCGCCAGCAGTTGTCCTGCTGATGTGGTTGTATTGACTACCAGCGCCGCCAACACGCCGCTACCCCCGGCGAATACGATCACGGTGAAAATGACTTGTGAGACCAGCATTCCGACGTTCAGTAGGGCAATAGGCCACATGACCTGCTGTGCGCGAAAAATGGCGGTGAATGCGCCATAAAATGGCAATATCAAAATCAGCGGCGCGGAGACTTGCAATCCTTGTATAACCGCTTCATCGTCGCTTAATATGGGGGCAATTAGCATGAGGAGAAGCGTCAGACAACCGCCAATCGACAGTCGGATGAATGTTGTGTGTGTCAGATAGGCGGTTTCGAGGGCTGAGTCGGCAGCGATGTCGCGCGTCATCAGTGTGCCGAGACCGAATTCTGCCACCAGACTCAATGGAAACACCCATGCTAAGGCTGTTGTGTAAACACCTAAGCCGTCTTCACCCAGCACACGCCCGATGAGGACAGATAGGACAAATGATAGCACTGCGCTGCCACCATTGCTTATCAGTAGCGTAAATGTGTTTTGAGAGAGACGTTTGGTTTGGGTCAATTTTGGTCTGAAGCGTCAGTCAGGGATAAAAAATATACGCGCCAGACACATTATGGCCTTGCTCGACGTGTTTGCGCCATTCGAGGATTTTGGGGGCGTCCGTGTTATTCCAGATATTGTGTTCACCATAGTAGATGCTAAAGGTGATGGTTTTGTCACACATCTGATCCTGGATATTAAATTGAATGCGCGCCATGTGCCTGTGTGTTTGCCTGTAATTGTCATCAGATTCGCTCAAACTCAATCCAATAATGATCAGCAAGTAGCGCCAGTTTACTATATCGTGCGAAATGGGTTTCGAGCCGCTTGAGCGCGCGCAGCATACGAGGGCGCTTCTCAATCACACCATAGACATCACTTGGCGGCAGGAACAGACCAATTGCCTCAACATGCACACGCCGGAAATAGGGTTCAAAATCCCTCGTGAGACGGCGTATGGTCGGATACCGGATGCGTATTGGTTGCGTATCTCCATCTGCTTGAAACGTGGTATTTTTTCGCCAGCGCCGCATTGCCGTCCGCGGATTCAGATGCAGCCCGTGCCACACCACTTCCCACACACAAAATGGACTCATGATGCCGAGTCCAACAATTCCTTCTCGCGGTATTCGGACTGCTAGCCATTGTGCCAAAGGCTGCCAATCATCCAGCACATTTAATGGGCCAAAGTTGGAAAATGCGCCATCAAATGTATGCTTCGGCGTATCCGGTAGATGCTGTAAGTCGAGCGAGGCTGTATTGACTAAACCGGTGTGCTGTGTCTTAGCGCGTGTAATGTCCAGCATTTTTTCGCTGGCATCAGTCGCCGTCACATGAATGCCATTTTGCGCCAGAAACAGCGCATCTTCGCCTGTACCGCATCCCAATTCCAGTACATGATGATCGGATTGCCAGTGTATCAATAGTCGGGTTTGAAGGCGTGCGCGCAGCCACTGCCCAATATCGGTATGGGTGAAATCAGAGTCATACGACTTAGCCAATGGATCAAAGGTTTGTAAGGTCGGCATGGGCATTACTGTTGTGATGATTATCTTGCCAATACATGATGGAACATACTGGTACAGGTTGGATATGTCTCAACATAATAATTTAAAAGGCCGATTTTTCGGCGGAAGGATGTCCAATGAAGGCAAAAAAGCATACCGAGTTGGAGAAGCCGTTGTTTGTACTACCCGGTATCACATCCGACCTCGAACTGCACGCGGGTAAAGTCGTCATCCGTCAGCGTTCATTTATATCGCGTTTCTTCCCTGGTCTTGCCCGTGAGGTGGTTTCTATCCCATTGGCAAATATCAGGGACGTGCTGCTGAGAGATATACCAGTCGGTGGGGATGGGTTCTACAGTCACGGTCTTATCCGCTTTACGATAAACTCGTTTGATGACCGCAAATATATTGTTGCCTACAATCGTAAATATCACCCTACCGCCCGCACCATTAAGGCGGAGTTGGATTCCGCGCTGAGTCGAATTCAACCATTCCCCCCGCGTCCATCGCCTGCAAAAACGGGTTAAGGTGGGAAGCGGACAGGGAGATAACATCCCCTCCGTCAATTACCGTCTCGTAACGGCATTGGCTGCGAAGTGGTCTGAATAGGCCGCCCTTGTGTTTCGGTTTGCCGCCTGGTTAGTGCCATGCCAATACGTCCTATCTTCGTATTGAGCCACAGTTTGAACTGTCGTTTGAGCGATACACCACCGTTCATTTTTGCCCGGTTCAACGCGACCTCATTGACCATCCAGCGGGTGGCGAAACTATAGAATTGTTTGCTATACCGTCCGGCTACGGTCAGGTCACGGTCTGCATTCTGCACCCAACTGCCTGCACGCAGCACCCGGCTTTCGACTTCAGCATAGTACGGCGTGCCTTTGATCGGATAAGCCACTGTCGTCAAGAAAATGTCGGGATTACTGATTTTCAGATGCGCGACTGTTTCTTCAAGATCGGTTATCGTTTCGCTTTCGTAACCGAGCATAATAAACATGCCGGTTTCGATGCCATATTGTTGCAGCAAGTGTGTTTTCTGCTGGACATCCTCTACCTGCACCTTACGCAGCATTTTGTCGAGGATTCTCTGACTGCCACTCTCCGAGCCATTCCACAGGCGATAGCAGCCCATGTCCGCTAATGTCTGCACAACTTTTTCATTCAGGCGATCAGCGCGGGAGATACACTCGAATGGGATTTTGACGCCGCGTTTCTTCAGTTCATCAGCATATTGGAAGAACCAGCGGTAGTTGATGGTGAATACATCGTCCGCATACCAGATGAGATCAGGGTTATAGCGCTCCTTTATCCAGAGCACTTCATCAGCAGCATCTTCGGGCGTGCGGCGACGGTGGGTATTGCCAAAAACACTGTGACTGCACCAGGTGCATGTATAGGGACAACCGCGCGCTTGTATGACCGATACGGAGCTTTGCCCGTGATTGTCCTTCCAAACTTTCATGTATTGTGGAATGTCAATCGCTTCACGGTCGGGCCAGGGATGGGCACTTAAATCTTGAATCTGCGGGCGTGCCAAAGTTTCGACCAGTTGGTTATTGTCATTGATAAAGGCAATGCCCTGAATCCAGTCAAGTCCATTCATACCGTGCCGCGCTAAATGTGGCAGCAGTTCTTCAAGCGTCAGTTCGCCTTCGCCTTTGACGACAATATCCGCGCCAGCACGCAGGTACTCTTCGGCATAGTGGGGCGGGTCTGGCCCGCCGAGGATGACCTTAATGTCCCATTGTTTGCACACCTTTATCATTGTCAGCACATTGCGCTTGGTCATCATGTTGGTATAGATGCCGACGACGGATGGACGTTCCCGCTGTACCAGACCCTCAAATGCGGTCATGCTGCTGAATGTCGAGTCATAGACGCCAACATCAAAACCCTTCCCCTTCAAATACGATGAGATATACAGTATCCCCAATGGCGGATAGGGTTTCATCACCTTCAGTTCATGCGGGTCATCGTAAAGGAAATAGCCGTGCGCCAGTAAGATGTCCATAGAATTGCTTAACCGTCCTGATGACGTGTGAAGATTGCTGTAATCAATAAGTCGAGTTTGTGACCCTGTTCAAAAGGGTGTTGAATGACTGCCGCGATGTCGAAGCCCTTTTCAGCGAATCCATTAAGTTCTTTTTCGAGGGCTTTATCTGCTAATTCTGTGCGTTTCATGGCATTAATTAGCGCCTGTGGGTTGCCTTGATTGCGCCGTTGATTCGCCAATTCAATCGCGGGTTCAAAAAAGTTTGCCAAAAATAGAGTGCGAACGATCACTTCTTGAGCCATAGATTCATTTCCTTTGAGACTGCTGCATGGAGGCGTGTCGGCGTGCGCCGACAGTATTGTCGATGATGTGTGTGTCATCGCTGAGTTGTGTTCCCGGTGGTGTTGCCATCAAGTTATGTCTCCAATACCTGGTTGCGATTATTGTAACACCACATTTGGAATGCGAGTGGGTTCATGTGGAATCGAGGCCAGATTATCTAGCTCTTTGATTGCGCCCGG
>CAZTLI010000266.1:0-7586 GCA_964614375.1 uncultured Anaerolineaceae bacterium | reverse complement strand
CCTTACAAAATTGTACATAAATGCCCGAATCTCTTATAATAGTGTTAGGGCAATAGCATGATCTATTTTCAATTCATTGTGGAAGTATAGACTATGTGTGCAGCGACATCAGCGCGCATCCTCAATTTTCGTTAAATCATATACCAAAGGAGAATTTACTTGGAACAAAATTCTGAACTTGTCGGATTAATCGTAAAGGAGCAAAGCGGATTTTACTGGGTAGAGGTGACCGATGGCAGCGAGTATATGTGTACGCTGCGTGGACGATTAAAAGAAGAGGCACAATCGAGCGACATTGCCGCGATTGGAGACAAGGTAACGATTTCGCTGCTTGCTGATGTGGAAGACGGCACAGATGTCGCCAAAGGGGTCATCGAAACCGTCAAAGAACGCGCGAATGTCCTGTCGCGGGCTGTCAGAACAACAGGGAGTCGCGGCGCAGGACAGGCCGAACGCGAACACATCATCATTGCCAATGTGGATCAAGCAATTTTTGTGTTTGCCGCCGCACAACCCACACCCGATTTAAAGCTGCTTGATCGGTTGTTGGTCACAGGTGAACGCGCAGAAGTTGAGCATATCGTGATTGTAGTCAACAAAATCGACCTTGAAGACCCGACGAACATCGAAGCGCGCTTCGCGCCTTATCAACGGATGGGTTACACCGTGATGCACACCAGCGCACTTGATGGAGCAGGCATAGATGCCCTGAAATCAGCAATGGACGGCAAGATTTCGGTCTTCACCGGGCAATCCGGTGTTGGTAAAACCAGTTTACTCAACAAAATTCAACCCGGATTAGGGCGCACAGTCAAATCCGTCAGTAAAACATCGGAAGAAGGCGTGCATACCACACGCGATAGCGCCTTAATAAAATTAGAAAATAACGGATACATTGCCGATACACCGGGCATTCGTTACATGAATGTATGGGACGTAGAACCAGATGAATTGGACGGCTATTTCATCGACATCGCCGATTATGTGGAACAGTGCAAATTCAGTAATTGCACACATACCAGCGAGCCGAAATGCGCGGTCAAGGCGGCGGTAGAGGCAGGCGACATCAGCCAATCGCGCTACGACAATTTCTTGAAATTGCGCGAAGAATTGAAAGAGACGTATATCGTTTATTGACGGGCGCGCCAACGGTGCGTTAATTCTAACAGAGGGAAAGGAGGACACGCTGAATGTGGCGTGTCTTTTTAATGCCTGAGGCGAACTGGCATAACTCGCGTACCAATCCACCTCTATCTATTTATCATGCTCGTTTTTCCGACAAGATACGGGTCATTTGCTCGATATGATTGGAGTCGTGATGGGCGGCGAGGAAGAGCTGGTCATTCAGCGTGAAATCCCCGCGTTTCGGATGATTAGCCACACGCTCCCAATCCGATGTGGCGACGTTTTCAAGAAATGTCATAAATTCGTCACGACAGCCCGCCCATTCCGCATAGACTGTCTGCACATTTTGTCTGTTATAGGCTTTTTCACGGGCCAGTGTATCCGGGTCGGGAAAGGGCAAGTCCGGGAAATCGTGCGTTACAGTCAAATGGGCACGCTCCAGAAAAACAGCTTCAAAATCGCGCAAATGACATAGCACTTCCAACACGGTCCAACCCGTGCCGCCATCACGATAGGTCGAAAGCGTTTCCGGCGGACTAGAGTCGATGATGGACTTCACAGTTTGTAGCGATTTGCGGAGCTGGTCAAATTGCCAACCACGCCACATGGTTATTGCGGGCATAAAATGATCCTTATGATAGATATTGAGTTTAGATTATAGTGCAATCTCGCTCATAAGCCGAAATGCCCACCAATTTAAGCGTTCATTTGGCACTTCACAAGCAACTCGCTACACTAGCGAACATCCGAAATTAGAATTAAATGTTTTAGGAGCCGTATGATGTCTGATGAAACCATTCGCTTTGACCTGCCTCAAACCGACATTCCCACCCACTGGTATAATATTCAAGCCGATTTACCCCGCCCACTGCCGCCTGTACTCCATCCGGGCACGAAACAACCCGTTGGCCCCGATGACCTCGCGCCCCTGTTCCCGATGGCGCTGATCGGGCAAGAAGTCAGTCAAGACCGCTACATTGACATCCCCGAAGAGGTGCGCGAAATCTATAAAATGTGGCGTCCAACCCCGTTATTGCGGGCGCGCCGCTTAGAAAAGGCGCTCGATACGCCCGCGCACATCTATTATAAATACGAAGGGGTATCGCCCAGTGGCAGTCATAAGCTCAATACAGCGACGGCACAGGCTTATTATAACAAACAACAGGGCGTGACAGGGCTAACGACTGAAACCGGAGCCGGGCAATGGGGCACAGCCCTATCACAGGCGTGTCGCTTCTTTGATATGGAATGTATCGTCTACATGGTGAAAATCAGTTACCAGCAAAAGCCCTATCGCCGCGCGATTATGCAATCTTTTGGCGCATCGGTCACACCCAGCCCAAGCGACAAAACACAGGCCGGACGCTCCATCCTTGAACAAAACCCGGACAGCACCGGGTCACTGGGCATTGCGATTAGCGAAGCCGTAGAAGTCGCGGCGACCAGCGGTGGCAAATATAAATACGCACTCGGTTCTGTGCTGAATCATGTTCTGACGCACCAGACCGTCATCGGGCAAGAAGCGTTGAAGCAAATGGACAAAGCCGGTGAATATCCCGACGTTGTGATCGCGCCAATTGGTGGGGGCAGCAACTTCGCGGGTATCGCGCTGCCATTCATCCACCAGAATTTGACGGCTGGCAAAAATACGCGCTTCCTCGCGGTTGAACCCGCCGCCTGCCCCAGCCTCACACGCGGCAAATATGCCTATGACTTCGGCGACACCGTGGGGATGACGCCCCTGGTCAAAATGCACACGTTGGGACACAGCTTTGTGCCCCCGCCGCTGCACGCGGGCGGCCTGCGTTATCATGGCATGGCGAGCATCATCTGCGAACTCTATGACCAGAATATCATTGATGCTGCCGCTGTCTCCCAATTAGAGACATTCAAGGCAGCCATCACCTTCGCCCAGTCCGAAGGGATTATCCCCGCGCCAGAAGCCGCACATGGAATTGCAGGCGCTATTCGTGAAGCCCTCGCAGCCAAAGAAGCGGGCGAAAAACGGGTCATTTTGTTTAATTTGTGTGGACACGGTTATTTTGATATGAGCGCCTATGACGCCTATAGTGCGGGCGAATTGACCGATTATAGCTATCCTGAATCAGACATTGCCGCAGCGATGGCCGAGCTACCACAGATATAAAATTGCCCCTAGAAGTTAGGCAAACTGCACACCGGGCATAGTGGACAACCTTTATGCCCGATTTTTATTCCAGATTATAATGAGGGTGATGTACCATTTACCCTATCTACCTGAGCGTGCGGGTTGAAATAAGCAGTCAGCTTGAAGCAAACCCGGTTGTCACAAACAGGGGCGCCAGCATTCCAGCGAGCAGCGCTGCAACTTAGAAACGACTTATTTGCTGCAAGACTCGCGCCCTTGCTGACTTGCTGACAGGCTGAAGCTGACAAGCAACCCGTGTTATATCTATAATTATTGTAAATATTTCCCATGTTTCCATCTGTTAATTGGGCTTTATCCGTTAGGATAATATAGCAGCGCGTTGTTTTTTCATCACCAAACACGCTGATTACAACGACCACACAAGCAGTTATGAGGAGCTAACCGGTGTCATCCTCACTTATTGGACGCAAATTGGGCGGTTATGATGTCACTGAACTGTTGGGACAGGGCGGCATGGCAACCGTCTATAAAGGCTACCAAGCCTCGGTTGACCGCGCTGTCGCAATCAAGGTGCTGCCACCGCATCCCGGACTGGACTCACAGTTTATCACGCGCTTTGAAATCGAAGCCAAAACCATCGCGCGCCTGCAACATCCCCATATTTTGCCCCTCTATGATTATGGGCAAGAAGACAACATTCTCTATCTGGTGATGGCGTATATTGGAGGCGGCTCTTTAGATGGCATTGTCGCTGACGGCCCCATGCCTGTCAAACAGGTGCAGCATATCCTGCGGCAGGTCGCGGCAGCCCTCGATTATGCCCATCGGCAAGGCGTCATCCATCGCGACATCAAACCGGGCAATATCTTGCTCGACAATGATGGCAACGCCCTGCTAGCCGATTTTGGCATCGTCAAAATGACCGACAGCGGCGTTAACATCACCGGCACAGGGGTCGTCGGCACGCCAGCATATATGTCGCCTGAACAGGCGCAGGGTCTACAACTCGACAATCGCTCAGATATTTATGCGCTGGGCTGTGTCGTCTATGAAATGCTCACAGGTCGCCAGCCCTACGCGGGCGATACACCGATGCAGGTGCTTCTCAAACACATCGGCGACCCTGTGCCCGACATTTCGCGCGATATGCCCCACCTGCCACCCACCATTACACTGGTCATGCAAAAGGCACTGGCGAAACATCCCGATGATCGCTTCCAGACGGCGGTTGAATTCGCAGACGCATTTGCACGCGCCGCCACCGTCGATGCGTCTGTGATGAAAGCACCGATACAGCCAACCACATCCCATCGCGCCGAATCTGTACCGACAGTCATGTTACCAACCGAAAAATTGCCCGGCGCGCACAACATACAACCCGAACAACAACCAACGATAATCATGCAAAGTCCCGGCGGACTGAATAATCCACTGGTTTTGCTTGGCGCATTTGGGTTAATTGCATTGGTCATTGTCGTGGTCGCGATTGTGCTGGTTAATAACAGCGCTTCACCTGCTGGCGAAGTTGGGCAAAACCCGACAGCAGCCATCAATAACACACCTGACTCCAGTGCCGCTGCCGCGCCGACAATCATCCCAGTAGATACAACACCGCCGCCTGCACGTATCACCTATATCACGTCAACTGCGCCCGGCGATACAGCCAATGTCCAATTCACGGAACTGCCACCACCCGCCGACGGGACACAATATGTCGTCTGGTTGCAAAATACCGAAACCGGCGACACGCTCTTACTCGGCACAGCGACACTTGACGCATTAGGCAGCGGGCAGTTAACGTATATGGATGACGAAAGTTTATTGCCCGCACGCTATAATGCCGCCATCATCACTGAAGAAAGCGTTATTGGTGATGTGCCGGCGGGAACGATTGTCTATCAGGGCAGCGTTCCGGCAGTCATTATGACCAGCATCACGGCAATTTTGCTGGGCGATGAAACAGGCATAAACGGGGCAAGTTTGCTCGAAAGCGCCAATACAGAGGCATTCACAGGCAATGACCATGCAGGTCGAGCAGCAGCAGCGACCAACCTCAGCGGAGTCATGACACACACCGAACACACCATCAACATCTTACGCGGTGACCCCGCCGACTTTAATGGCAATGGTCGCGCAGAAAATCCCGGACGTGGTTTTGGTGTGTATGTGTTTATGGATGCGATAGAGATGCACCTGAACGCCATATTCGATGCCCCCGACAGCGCCCAATTTGTGCGTAACAATGCACAGGATGTCCTGACCTGTGTTGAGAATGTGCGCCATTGGGCCGATGATACCATCGTCCAGGCGCAAACAGTCTTCACAACGATCAGTGATGCAGGTGATGATGCCGACACAGATGCGTTATTGGCAAGCATTCAACCCCTGACGGATAGGATGGTGAATCTCAGTGCCAATTTACTGAATGGCATCGACGCGAACGAAAACCGACGGATCGACCCCTTTGAAGATGAATGTGGGTTAGCACAAATTGACGATTTTACCCTTCTTATCGGCAACATCGACCTGCGCGAAGTCACCGATAGCGATTAGGAATGGCGAGATTATGAAACGTGTTTTATGGCTGGTGTTTGTCATCGCCGCCTGCACATCCACACCCGAACAAACGCCGCCCGGCCCCACTGCCGACGGACGCAATCCAACACTGCCTCCTGCGCCGACGTTTGCAACACCGCAAGATACGATTGAACTTGATAATGTGCGCTCGGTGACCTATCTGGGGCGCCTCGACCAGCCCGGCGTTCGCAGCACGCTATTTGCTCATGCGCTATCGCCCGATGGCACACGTTTAGCCGCCCTGAGTAATGACCTGTTGTTGGGTTGGGATTTGAACACGGGCGAGGTCATATACACGACATCCCGTAGTAATGCCATTGACCTCTATTACGCTTTCGACAAATCGGAAATCTACGTTATCCACGCCGATGGACAGGTACACATCCACGACGCCGAGCGTGGACGGGAACAAAACACCTTTTCGGGGCATGTGCGTTTCAGTGGCGCATCGGCCTATTATGGCGAAGGCGATTTGCTGGCGCTGGGTGGTGATGATGGCACAGTCAAAGTCTGGGACACATTTGAGCGTGTATCGCTGGTGACCATCAATGCCCATGCAATTCGAATCACGCGCGTGGCATTTTCTGCTGATGGCACACTGCTCGCGACAGCCGATGAAGCTGGATTAGTCCGCGTGTGGGACTGGCAAGCCCGCGAAATGGTCGCCGAGTTTGACCATCAAGGCGCACCTGTTGGTTTAATTGCCTTCTCCCCCGATGGCACACGCCTCGCAGCAGCGACATTGGGTTATACCGGCTTATGGTCAATCACGGATAACGAATTCGCCTTATCACTGCCCACAGGCACAGGCGGCGCGAGTGAAGTTCTGCTCTATTCGCCCGATGGACGGTATCTCGTTACCGGGGGACGAACAGAAAATGCCATCGTCTGGGATGTCGTCGCGGGAGAAGTGGCTGCTGTACTGCCGGGAATGGGCGGTGACCGCATGTCCGCCGTCTTTTCACCCGACGGCAGCTTATTGCTGATGTCATTGCTTTATGGCCCTGTGACGTTGTGGGATATGACGCGCATTACCGAAGAAACAGTCCAACGTGCGGATTTAGGCGTCGAAACGAATTCCGTTTTAACCGTCGATTGGTCAGATGACGGCTTCGTGATAACCCTGATTGACGCGCTTGGCCCGGTCTACGTGTGGGGCATCGGGGTTGAGGGAGAATAATCTCTCTGTACCTATTCATAAATCAACAAAAAGGGCGAACACACAATCGGTTCGCCCTTGATTTTCAAATGAACGTTACTGACCGGGAGGTGGCGGGAGGGTTGGCACCGCGCTTTCTGTAGCTGCATCACCACCATCCCCAATATCCACATTTACACCGGCACCACTGCCGGGCTGCTGTACATCTGCGCCAGCGGCACATCGGAAACCAATCCACAGTGCAGGGTCGTTCGGTTCATGATTCTGGCGATGCACGGTGCGGGCAAAAAATGGCACGGCATCCCACGACCCGCCCCGCACGACTTTATCAGTACCACTTGGCGGCCCTTGCGGATTGATGGACGCCTGTCCGACTACGGTTTGATAATAGGATGGCCCATACCAGTCGCTCACCCACTCCGCAACATTGCCTGCCATGTCGTACAGCCCAAATGGACTGGGTGGATAGGATCGAATCTGGACAGCGCCAATACTGCCACCTTGTTCAGGGCTAGGTCGGTTCGTTTTGGCGAGATCATTACTCCAGATATTGCCCCAGGGATAAATACGCCCATCACTGCCTCGCGCGCCCTTTTC
>CAZTLI010000265.1:0-7595 GCA_964614375.1 uncultured Anaerolineaceae bacterium | reverse complement strand
AGTGTAGACCTGTGTCATGAGAGCGGTATAAGAGAAGTGTAAACTGGCTGTAAAATACGCAAACAATTTGTAAAAAGCAATTACAACGCCCGTAACCGGAGGAACGGAACGATTCGTATGGAAACAGATAAAACGAGGCGCATTCTGTGGATGAAATCATTTGTGCTTGTGGCAGCCTGGCTGCCGATTATTGTTCATATCGTTAACAGCTTTTCAGCACGTCCACTCGCAGATGATTATTGCTTTGCCTACAATGCCCTCAATCTTGGCTGGCAGGGCGCGATGACCCATTATTATATGAACTGGCAGGGCACATTTGGTTCGACCGCTATACAACTGGTTGTGAGTAATACATGGCCGATTGGTTATATGTTGATGCCCTCCATTCTGCTGTTGCTATGGTCGGGTGGATTGGTATGGTTGTTCTTTAACCTGTGTCGATTATTTGGCATCACACAAGCGCGCTTTATTAGCGTCTCACTTGCGCCACTTTTCTTATTCGCAATCATGGACGGTGCATCGAATCTTGTGCAAACGCTCTACTGGGTTTCCGGGTCTGTGACCTATGTGCTGCCGCTGGTAGCGTTGATATGGTTTTCTGCATACATCATTTTTGAATTTCGTCGAACACCGATGGGTCATGTCCCACGCATATTGGCAGTCATAAGCCCATTTATCGCGGCTTTTATTGCAGGTTTTACCCCCATCGTCGCGGGTTTACAAATCGTCGTCCTGCTTATGGCGATGGTGCTCGGTTTGAAATATGCTGCCGCGGGTCGCCGCCAGGCCATACTGATTGTACTGGGATTGATGCTCGTTGGCGCTGTGGTTGGCGCGGTGATTCTCGTCGCTGCGCCGGGCAACGCCATTCGTCAGGCGCAATTCCCACCACCTCCAGAACTACCTATGCTGATAATTCTGGTGCTGTGGGGTGTGGCTGCGTTTATTGGGACATCATTGGGCATATTCTCACCCGTTGGCCCGATTATTGTGCTTGTTTTTACAGGGGTGATGGTTAATCGGTTTTTGCCTGTGCCGACCGTGACACAGGTTCGGATTCGGCGTTACTCGCGTCGATTGTTACTTCTCACAGGGTTGATTGGAGTGATATTACTGTGTGCGGGTATGTTCCCTGTCGCCTATAGCGTCTCCGATATTCCCCCCGCGCGCGCGCTGATTGTGATGCAGACAATTGTCATTATCACGGCGGTTGTCTGGGGTGGCATCATGGGCATTAGTTTGCAACGTCCCGGTCAGGCGGCGAGCAATCTGTCATTTTCACGACCCCTTGCGACTCTGCTGTTTATTTTGCTCATTGTAGGGCCACTGCGATTCGCTGTAGAAACGATGGTGTTATTACCACGTTTCCAGACATTTGCAGCCGAGTGGAACACACGCGACGAAATGCTGCGAACGACGACTGAGGCAGATGTGATTGTCGGAACGTATTCGTATGATCTCGCGATTGCCGCAAACTTGAAGACAGTTTCAGATAATCCACGAGATGGCATCAATAGATGCGTTGCGGACTATTATGGGCGAGACACAGTGGCGACAGAAGCGGAAGTTATAGACCCGGATGAGGCTGATGATGACTAATATTCGGATTCGGCGGGTCATGACGCAATGGAAATGGCACATCTTCATCCCGTTATTATGGTTGCTATTTATCGTCATGACATTTCTTGTCTATATTTCGCACCCTAATGGCGCGGGCGACTTTTCATACTATTTTCGCGGTGCGAGCCGGCTCGCGGATGGTTTGCCGTTATATGATGATTTAACCAGCCGCAGTTATGTGGGGCCAGCATTATGGGTGCAAATGCTGCTGCCAATTATTCGTATGAGCGATTTTGACGGGGCTGCACGCATCTGGTTTGCGATAAATGTCGGCCTATTATTAGCGACGTTAGTGCTCCTTAACCGTTACATACAGTCCCAGCGTATCAGGCGTTTTGTCTATCTCATGCCGATTGTGTTTATGCCGACATTTATGACGTTGTTGTTGGGGCAGGCGACGATAGTCCTCTTTGCACTCACAGTTGCGGGCTGGGCACTCTATCGCGAAGGCAAATATGGGTGGGTGGGTTTGCCGCTGGCGTTGGCGACGTGGGTGAAATTTTATCCCGGATTGCTCATTATCTATTTTCTATGGAAACGCCAGTGGACAGTGGTTATGAGTGCGGTCATCTGGGGGATGCTGCTCTTATTGGTTCAAGTCATCGGCATTGGCTTAGACAATAGTGTCCATTACTTTACGCAAGTGCTGCCCCCTTTGCTTGCCGACGGACAGCCACAACTCGCCCATTCCAATCACGCGGTAGTGGGCGTTGCCCAACGTTTATTCAGCGATGTGCCCCAGATAATCCCGCTCGTTGAAAGTCCTGTGTTATACACAGTCACACGCTATGGGCTGATGCTCATCTTACTGGGCGGGATGCTTTATATCATCTCTCGCCCGTTGCATTTGTCAAAGACGCCGACGAGTCAATTTGATTTAGAGTACAGTCTGGTATTGCTGGTTGCGTTGTTGACCGGTTCGACACTCGGCACACATGGCATATTGTCAACAGTTCTGGTTCTTGCCGTGATTCTGGATACATCTCGACGTGGGACGAGACGATTCTGGTTGGTGATGGCTCTGGCTATATCAATCTTCCTGATTAACTTGCATCCGATGTTGATTCTGGGCTATCTACAACCGCCTTCGGATAACCACCTGTCGGGAGTCCTGCTGTCCTCCGGGTTTTTGGGCATGATGATTCTGGTCGGGGTGACGCTGTGGGCGCTGTCTTATCTGCGCGCGCAGCCGTCTTCACCGCAAGCCTGACCGGGCGCTGCCTACTCCTCTTCATCCTTGCCACGGCCTGCGAGACGGCGGGCGAGGCTGCCCCCTAAGAAACCGGACATGAGGGTTTCAGACGCAGATGGCAGTACAGTATCGTTGGCTTTACCATCCCAATTGCCATGATGACGACGGTTAATCCAGCGTTAGTAATCCTCCGCCGCGCCAATCACCGCCGCTTCGAGGGCTGCTTTGTCTTCACGCGCCAGTGTCGCCCGAAATTCTTGCAGCGTGTGGATATAGTCATCAAGATAACGCGCCAGATTTTCGCGCGTGCTCAACCAGCTGTCGCGGATGTCATCGGGATGCGTATCATATAACTGATGGGTCGCCATCGCAAAGGTCGCGTTAGTCAAGCGTTGCACATCCCCCCAACCGCGATTTTTGGTCATCATGTAAAAGTAAGCCACACCAAGCACATCGGGCAGCACTTCCGTCGCCGAGATGAGGGCGTCATATTCTGCGGCATCATAAAAATTCGGCGCTGCACCCAACAACGTGGCGAAATTGGTCGCTAGTTCAATGGCCTCTTTGACACTGCGTACACCCGGCATCAACAGCATCGAACCATTGTCAAACAGGTCTTCTGTCGCGCGCGCCGTTTCATCAACGCCATCAAACAGATACTTCGGATTGACAATGGGCACGATTCCGATGACGTGGGCGTTGTCGCTCAGAAAGTTTTTCGCCCACGCGTGCGAAGGCTGCTTGAGCAGCGACGTGTCGAGGATGACCACCCCATCGCGCACATCCTGACTGATGAGTTGATAGATGTCTTTGACTTCGGTGAAGGGTGTCGCAATCACGACAATATCCCGATTGCGAACGGCATTAAACGGACGCTTTTCGATTTCATGCACGGCGTCGATTTCTTGCGCCATCTTAAGCGTGCTAGCCGAACGGTCATAACCGACGATGTGAAACGTATGTTGCCCGCCCGATTGGTTGTAGCGTTTGAGTGCCAGCCCAATAGATGCCCCAAGTCGTCCTAAACCTAAGATTGCAATTTGAATATCTGCCATCGCTTTATCCCATTATCCGGTCAATATATCTCAATATAGCTCCATTGTAACCTGTTCCAGGCAGACACGGGGTATGATTCGCCGCGATTTTAAGCAAAAGCCAAGCTAGAACTTAACCCTGTATCATGTTGTGCTGTGGATCGGATGAAAACGCGAGCTAATTGGCATCATCCGCCTGTTGCAAACGGCGGAGGAGCGCGTATTTGGGATGATTAACCCAGTGTGTGATGTCATCTTGATGATGGGCGACCAGCCAGCGCGCGCTTTCCACCGACCCGGCCTGCCTGAGCATCTCCGCGCTCCATGCCGGATGATGGGCTTTGACGACAAAGGGACGTGTCCAAAGTGTGACGGACTCGCCATCGCTCCAATGTTTGTATAACGATGGCGCGAGTTTCTCCACAGCGACGGCAATTGTTTTCTGCCAGATACGCAGTGTATAACGCGATTTCCCGACATCATGCAGCAGCGCGGCGACGGCTAATTCAGCCGGGGTTTCTGATTCCTGTGCCAGCACATCGCGCAGGACGTGCAGCGCGTGCAGTTGTTCGCTATGACGCATCTGCCGGAAGAGGGTTAACTCTGCTGGGGACAAATAGCGCGCGGGTGTCGCCTCATCCACTACCTGAACAAACGCGAACAATCCCCGCAGCGCCTGTTTGATGCGATAGACCGCTTCCATCCCGCCCTGTTATAACCCAAGCAGAAATGACGTGATTGAGACCGTGGGTTGCCCGATTATCATGCTGAAGGGATCCAAGCCCGGAATACGCGCCAGACTGATGAATAGCAGCCCGAAGAAAATATACTGAGTCGTCTGCTGGTGACGCTGCCATGTATAGGCCATATCGGGTGGCAGCAAACTCAAGACAATGTACCAACCGTCCAGCGGGAAAAGCGGCATCAAATTGAATGTGAACAAGAGTACATTGAAGAATACCATCTGGATCAGAATCGTGGAGAATAGGCTCGGCATACTTGCGAGGGTCTGTATACTGAGAATGCGAACAAAGATACCGACCACAATCGCAACCAGCAAATTAGACAAGGGGCCTGCCGCCACTGCCGCCAGATAACCCCAACGTGGATTTCGCATCCGATGGGGCGAAATCGGTGCGCTGCCCAGAATGCCGAAACCAATCAGCGCGAACATGATCCAGCCAATGGGATTGATATGTACCATTGGGTTGAGCGTTAAACGGCCCTCGCGCGCTGGAACGGGGTCGCCCATCAAATGCCCGACATAATTGTGGGCAAATTCATGGATGGTCATGCCAACGCCCAGCGCGATGAGCACGGCGATCAAAAATTCGGGGTCAAGTCTGCCAAAGAGTAGCACGGTCTATCTCCAAACTACCTCTACACGGTCTGTCTAATCGACAGTATAGCACAGCCCATGCCCATACAAATAGCGCCTTTTGATGGCGTTCGGTTGGGTGTGATGTGTTAAGATAGATGCAGAGTGACGTCTCATCAAATGGAGGCAAACGCACATTGCCCAAACGCATACTGTTTCTGATGTCGGATACGGGGGGCGGTCATCGTGCCGCAGCCGAGGCGATTCGTGATGCGCTGGTGATGAAACACGGTGACGCGGTACTGGTTGATGATTCGCTGGTGGATGTGTATCGCAAGATGCGTTTCCCCATGAATACCATGCCGGAGTTCTATCCCTGGATTATCAAACACGGCAAATGGACGTGGGGCGTGTCCTATAATCAGTCCAACGGCAAAATCCGCGCGCGGGGTTTATCGCGCTGGCTTTATTTGACCAACAGCCAACGCCTCAAGCGGATGGTGCGTGAATATCCGGCAGATGTGGTCGTGAGTGTCCATTCGGTGTTGACCCAACCGTCGATGCGTGCCTATCTATCGCTGCCGCAGCGCCCGCCATTTATCACCGTCGTGACCGATTTGGTTTCGACACATCATTTCTGGTATGACAAACATACGGAAATGTGCTTTGTCCCCACACAGGCCGCTTATGATAAAGGGCTGGAGAGCGGCCTGCGACCTGACCAGCTCCAAATCACCGGACTGCCCGTACACCCAAATTTCACAAAGCAGCTTGTAGACAAATCAACAGCGCGGCAGACACTCGGTTGGCAGTCAGACCGACCGACCATTTTGATTATTGGTGGCGGCGAGGGTATGGGGCCACTCTATCGGACGGCGCGCGCCATCAACAAAAAGGCGCTGCATTGTCAGCTAGCGATTGTCGCGGGACGTAATGAAGACCTCAAAGTACGTTTGGAAGCCAAATCGTGGCATCAGCCCACTCATATCTATCCATTTGTGACCAACATGCCGGTGCTGATGGCAGGGGCGGACATCCTCGTGACCAAAGCGGGGCCAGCGACGATTACGGAGGCTTGCATCGCTGGACTGCCGATGATCCTCTATGATGCGATTCCGGGGCAGGAAACGGGCAATGTCGATTTTGTGGTTGCTAACGATCTGGGTGTGTATGCGCCCAGTCCACGCAAAGTTGCCAACGCGCTTGAGGCGTGGCTAGGGGATGAAAACGCGACCAAACGCCGCTCAGAAAATGCGCTGCGTGTCGCCCGTCCCGATGCGGTGTGGCGGATCGCCGATGCCGTCTGGGACTATGCCCAAATGCCGCCCATTCGGGTGGAACGGCAGGTTCATCGTCCCTAATCCGTCACCGGACTGTTGTTTATGCCCAATCTGGTGGGTTGCTCCTCAGTCGATAATTCTGTACTATCAAATTACTTCTCATCTTTCAGGGGAAGAACCGAACTAGCACACAACGTGGAGATTTGAATATGAAAGCTGTTATTCTGGCTGCCGGACAGGGGACTCGTTTGCGTCCTGTGACGTTAACCATGCCCAAGCCGCTGGTGCCTGTGGCGAATAAATCACTGATTGCCTATGCGATTGATGTATTAAAAGGCGCAGGTCTAACTGAAGTTGCGATTGTCGTCAATGGCCTCGATTCGCCGATTGTGAATCAGCTAGGCGATGGCGAGGGGCTGGGCGTGAACATTGAATATATTGTGCAGGTGGAACAGCTTGGACTGGCTCATGCGGTCAATCTTGGGCGTGATTTTGTCGGGGATGAACCATTTGCGGTTTTTCTAGGCGATAATATCTTTCAGGACAAAATGACTGACCTCTTGCGCGGTTTTGCGGCATCAAATTCGGAAGCCAGTATCGTTTTGGGCGAAGTGCCCGACCCAACGCGCTTTGGTGTGGCGGATGTGCAAGATGGCAAAATTGTGCGATTGGTGGAAAAACCGCCCGATCCACCGAGCAATCTCGCAGTGGCAGGTGTATATCTGTTTCGCAAATCCATCTTTGACGCCATCTCACAAATTAAACCTTCTGGACGTGGCGAACTGGAAATTACCGACGCGATTCAAGAACTCGTCAAGGCAGAGCGCAACGTCACGCCTTATATTCTGAACGGCTGGTGGATCGACGCAGGCAAGCCGGACGCAATTGTGCTGGCGAACCAGCTTGTGATGGAAGAAATGCCCTATACCCCACCACCAGAGAATAGTGACCAGATTGTGGGCGCATCACAGGTGTCGCATCGTGTGGTCATTGGCGAGGGCAGCCAGATTATCGACAGTGTGGTGCGTGGGCCGGTGCTCATTGGTAAAAATACTATTGTCAAGAATAGCTACGTCGGCCCCTATACAGCATTGGGTGATAATGTCGTCATCGAAGGCAGCGAAATCGAAGCCAGCATCGTCATGCAAAAT
>CAZTLI010000264.1:0-7623 GCA_964614375.1 uncultured Anaerolineaceae bacterium | reverse complement strand
AAATTGATGAGTGAAAGTGTAATTTACAACGGCGTATAGTCAAGATACAGTAACGTCCGCAGCGGGTGGCTAAACCCGGACTTTAGCATCACCTTCGCTGTCGAGTTTTTGAATTTGCTGTTCAAACTCATGCAAGAATGCTTCATAGACCAGCGAATTTTCCAGACAGATGTGGATGGTTCGGAGGTGTTTGAGAGGTTCAAATGTGAAGTCGATGATTTCGTTCAACATCGTGATGGCACAATTCTCAACCGGGTAACCTAGTGCGCCCGTTGAGATAGCGGGAATCGCAATGGATTTGAGCTGGTTGTCTTCGGCAAGTTGCAGCACTGCCCATGTTGCTTTTGCTAACTTGCCCCGTTCACTACCTTCACCCCATCGTGGGCCAACGACGTGAAGAATGTTTTTATGGGGTAGTTGTCCGGCAGGGGTGATGACTGCTGATCCGACATCACACCAGCTAATTTGCTTGCAGCGTGCTTCTACAGTTTCGCCCGCCCGTTCGCGCCATTCATCATTAAGGCTGAGGTTTGTATCTGTAGCATGGACTAAGCCTTCCACATCCTGTGACAGGATGCTGCCATGCACAATATGAATGGTCACACGGTTGATTTTGGCCTTCATGACTACAAATTCCGATGGCAATGCTTTTTTAAATTACACTGTACTTTCGGATTTCAGTCAATAGCACTTGTGTTCGGCTGCGCGTTTACCTCTGATAGTATAGATGCTATGCCTAGTAGTAACACAAATAGGTATGCGAGGTCGAGAACGAATACGCTGTTGTCAATGAGGCCGTGTGCCAGGAGATTAATCATGCTCCCTGTAGTGCCAATGGCAACAGCGTATAAAAGTGGATTGGCGTGCCGGGTGTAGCTAAGAACGCGATACATAGAACGCCAGAAAATTATCTGTATCCAGATGAACACGCAAACGCCCAATATGCCTAAGCGAATCCAGAAATCAAGGACAAAGTTGTGTGGATGCGACAGGTTAGGTTCTTGCCATGCGTCGGGAATGATGTATTGTCCTCGAAAAGCATACAGGAATTGGTCGAGACCTAAGCCGGTGATGGGATTGTCTCTGATGATGTTGAGCGCACTTTCCCAGACGCGCAAGCGGTAAAAATTTGTGCCCTGTGTGAAGTCTAATAAGCTGGCAAATCGCGGTGATAGACGAACAGCAATTGCGAATAATCCGACAGCTATTCCACCCATGACGCCAACGACGGGTATGGCTTTTTTACCCCATGCCAGCAGTAAAACAGCAATGACGCTTACAGGAACACCAATTATGAGCGCGCCGATACTCTGACTGAGGATGAGCGCCAACCCGACTGGAAGTAACGCAATTGTCATGAGCCTGCGTCGTATAGGATGCGTCTTGATAATGACAAATGCAACAATAAAAGGTAAACAACGCCCCAAAAACAACCCAATATTATTGGGTGAACCATAAATGCCTGCGAGACGTCTTGCGCCGCCTTCCGCTTCGATGATGCCGCTGCCTGCAAAGTACATCAGTAAGCTCACCATTGATACAGTTACACCTGCCAAAATAAGCGTATCAACCAGACGAAGCAATATTTTCTGGTCAGGTTGGATAGTGCGTAGGATGACATAAAATAATAGCGGCTCAATCATCATGACCCGCAGTTCGGTGAGAGCTACATTCCGTTGCGAAGTCCAGATGAGTGTGACGAAGCCAAGCAAAACCCATATCCACACAGCCACATCTAGTCGTGTGATACGTTGGGATATTGAACGATATTGTTCACGCCATTGTACATGCCCCTGTTCTCGTCGTGTTCTCCCCCACTGACTCGCCAGGCGCAATAACCATGCGGCTGTGGTCAGCAGGATCAGAATTTCCGCCATTGGGAATGCAAATAGATAGAGTTCAACCGGCCACAAGAAGAATGGTGCATAGAACAGCGTGAGATAGAGGCCAAGTTCGATGCGGTTGTAGATAGCGATGAAGAGTAAGACCAGTGCGACCAGGGTCAAAATTACGTGGAAATTGAGATAGACTAATCCGCCTGTAGCGA
Organism: uncultured Anaerolineaceae bacterium; assembly: GCA_964614375.1. Classification (GTDB taxonomy): domain Bacteria; phylum Chloroflexota; class Anaerolineae; order Aggregatilineales; family Phototrophicaceae; genus CAZTLI01. Next base: position 5,576 of record CAZTLI010000264.1, on the reverse strand, counting down.
TGGCAATCCCCAACTGCACTGGCTCGCGACGTAATATGGCTGGTGTTGAGTCCCCCCATGTCAGTAACATACCCAGCATCAACGCAATGGATGTAACAGCCCCGAAAATTATTTGTCCGGGATAGGATAGGCGCTGCCATATTACATTGACCTGTTGGATGGCTGGTCGCCAATTAAGTTGAAGGGCAGTAATGGTGGCACTCACGGCGGCGATAATGGCTGTAAGCAGAGCGAGTGTGATCTGCGTATTGTATGGTGCTGCTAGATTGCCCGAACTGACTGCATAGCCTGCCAATGCCCAGCGGTCTTCGGCCTCGATAGGGTCCAGTTCGTCTGTGGTAATGCGTAGGGTATGCGGTGTGTTTGGTAATCCGCGTGCAACGGGTACGAGATTGCGTTCCGGCGCGAGGCTGTTACTTCGGAGGATGATATAGCCGTTGCCAGACGTATCCGTTGGTAATGCGTTCGGACGCTGACCATCGACGGTAGGGTAGAGGTATGCGACGTAGTTGTCTTCGCGGAGTAATAAGGCAATGTCTGTGCCCGCAAAATCAAATTCGAGTTGACTGTCGTTGATCCAACCAATGTCCGCGCCAAGCTCAGAGAATGTCCAGACGCCGCTATAGCGGGCATGTCGGGTTACGGGGTGATAAAGACCATTCTGTGCGACGGCGGGTGGTTGATACGTTGTGAGCGCCTCCCAGAGTGGTGTAGGCTGTCCGTCCGGGTTAAGCAGCGAGAATCCCCATACCGGATTATCCGCTAGCGCATCAGGCTGCCAGTGATACAAAATCATAGGGCCAAGCCAGGGCCACTCGCGTTCTGCGCGCTCAATCGCTGCAATGGTATACTCTGATTGCTGCGCTGCCGACACATTGCCCCAGATTGACGGTTCGCCTGTCCTATTTTCCGGTAGACTGTTCCAGCCCCAATAACTCGCCCATAGGGGTGTTGTGCCATAACCCGCACGAACCATTTCTTCACGAATGAGGATGATGCGTGAGAAATTCAGCGTGTTGACATCGACTGTGCGGTCATCCGGCGGCATATCGAACCCATACGGTTTCGTCGCGATTGCATCCATGTAATCGCCTGCGCCGTAGGCGAATAATGCGCGCAAATACAGGTCATCACGGATGTTTTCGGGGCCGGTCTCGGTTGTTGGGGCGAGTGCCGCGCTAATAACTGTTGCGGACTCGTCCGCAGCGTGAATGGCGGTGTACGCTGCTTGCAAGATTGCAGTGTAGTGCGCGGGTTGTGGGTTGAGATTGCCCCATGCAGCGGTGAGGTTAGGTTCATCCCATATTTGATAATAGTCGATGATGTCGCCATAACGTTCGGCGAGTGCAGCCGCGAAGTCTGCGAGATACGCCGGATCGTCCGGTGGCGCTGTTGCGTTTTCTGCGGCTAAAGCGGTTCGTGCCCATATCGGTGTATTGACAATGACGGCAACGATTTCCAGGTCTGGATAATCTGCTATTGCAGTTACAACTGTATCCCACTGTTCCCAATCAAATACACCCTGTTCAGACTCGATTTCATCCCATCGAAAAACCTGTCGCACCCAGATGATATGAGCCTGTTGCATTAAGTCAAAATGATGAGGCAATTCAGCAGCAGCGTATTGTGTAAGTTCAGCGTTGACGCCTAGACGGGGCTGAAAATAGGGTAGATTCGATTCGCGTGTCGCATCTACATAGCCGCGTAATTCAAAATCGCGTTCCTGTTGGGTTGCAAAGAGAGCAGTGATACTCCCCATAAAAGCAATCAGTGTAACGATCAGGATGAGCGTGTACCGTCTCATTGCGTCCAGACCGGATTAGATGCGCCACCATCTAATGTCAGTTGTTGCGCGACGCCTGATGCTGCCTCTATCACCCACAGATTACCTTGATAGATGATTGCAATCTGCCGACCATCGGGACTCCAGGTGAAGACCCGTGATGATAATCCCGCGCCGCCGCCTTCTGTCGTAATGCCGGGTTGATCCCGGTTTTGCGGGAATACAATGCGTGGATTACTGCCATCGCGGTCTGCGATGACGAGATCATAGCCACCGCTGACACTCTGGTAAGGCTCTCTGGCTTGAAGATAGGCAAGATAACCCTGTGGGAATTCGCTGTCTGGCGTTGTAATCAGGTTGGAAAATTGAGGCGTTGCCCACATGCCAGCCGCATCAACAATGTCTGTGCGAAACGACCCATTTCGGTCTGTAACCGCGACATTATATGCCGGACTGGTTTCGGGTTCTTCACTACCGACAGGCGGCCCATGAACAGTGGTAACGAGTAGTTCCCCATCATACGACCATGAGGGTATTGAGCGCCATGACCATGCGCGTGTCGTATGATAACGTGGGTATTGGACGAGCGGGATGAGTTCGCCCGACTCTAAATCGACTATCCCGACAGCATCGGCGCGCGACCATGCTAATCCTTCTCCGGTTGGTGACCACTGGAAAAATGTCCCCCACCAACCATCTAAACCCCCGGTAGAGGCTTCAATGATGGGGTCTACATCCAATATTTCACCAGAAGTGGGGTCGATTCGCATTTGCCACAGATCGTTACGCGCGTGCCAGAAGGGGGCAGTCTGCCTCGATTCGCCATTAGAGTAGCTGATGGTGTTGGGTTGACCGGGTATCCATGCCGCAAATAACACATCTGTTGTCGATAATGCAATAGGCGGCGTATCCACGCCTGTATCCGAGATGTACCACATTTGATTGAGGCCTGTTGTCTCATCTCCGTCAACGGCTGTGGTTGTATAGATAAGCTGTCTGCCATCTGGTGATAGACTAAATACAAATTGGTCAAGATTGCCCGCCGTTGTCAGCAGACGTTTATTACCACTGCTTGTACGGATAATCCATGCGTTTCCATTGCTGATATACGCCAGTGTGCCGTTAATGCGTACTGGATCAAGTTCACCGGTTGGTCCTACATGGACGATTTCGTTTTGTGGTTCGGTTATAATAGTGGGTTGACCGACTTGTGTGCGCTGTCCCGGCACGCCGTCTTCAATCAATACACTGTAACAGGTTTCCTGTGTGCCATTTTGCCCCGCCTGGACAACGCGCTCTTCGCCCGGTGCGAGCACCTCGTTTAGTACCTCTGTTCGTTCAAAGGCAAGTTCTTCGCGTTCACAGGCTGTTTCTTCGACCACACGCACGATTGTGATGCGGATGCCATCGTAAACTTGCGTGAAGGCCTGTGGATTAATGCGGTCTAGCGCACCGCGTTCAATATTGACATCGGGATTTGCCAGGAAGTCACCAACAGTCATTGGTTCATCCAGTTCATATCGAAGTTCGCGACCATCAACAATGAGTGTGACCACCATTGAGGTTGTTTCGGGGGTTGAGTTGCAAGCTGCCAGGATGAACGTTATCAAGATGAGCGTGGTGAGTTGTCGTATTTTCATTGGGCTAGATTCACCATTACATATTCAGTCAGGGTTCAATATACGCTATTTTCGGCGCAAGATAAAGAGACGCGGATGCAGACCGCGCAGGTTAATGGGTAGTATATCCTCTTGTTTCCAGTATGCGTTATTTTTGAGGAGTCTCTCCATGAGTTTGATTTCATGCGAGAGAATGATAAATCGCGCATCACGACAGGCTACTCGTGCGGCTTCGGTCAATACTGCTGGATAGAGCACCTGATTATCTGCATGGGTACTTATTAGTTGCCCAAATGGTAAATCGGCACATATCACGTCTATGGATTGGTTTGGTAGTGGCAAGGCTTGGGCGTCTGCATGTAGGAGTTGAATGCGATTGTTGAGTCCCCCCGCCCTGATGTTATCTGCTGCTATTGAAAGAGGTTGCTGGTCAATATCACATCCAATAATTGTGGCGATAGGCGCAAGTTGCGAATACTCAATGAGGATAGTTCCCGATCCACAGGCGATGTTGAGCATTGTTTGACCGGGATACGGATGGAGTAGTTTCGCCATAGCGTAGGCAACTGTGGCGTTGACCGCGCCGGGATAATCGACCACACGATAATCGTGTACCGATAGTGGGCGTGGGGTTAATCGCAACAACACCTCCCATCCACCCCGCTGGTCGATAGGGCGGCGAAGACGAATGAGTAAATCCCCTGAGTCAGTTGCATAGTGCAAGCCTGTGACTGCCGCAATTTCATCCTGTATGCGCTTCATAACAGATGATTCTGAACCAGCGGCACTTATGGCGAAGGTGTGATAGGCGTTCGATTCAACTTTGCATATCCCGTTTATGTGATGAATTAACGTTGTGAAGTGCTGGTGACCAAGCAGGGCTTTAGGACGGGGTATTGGGAAATGCAATATGCGAAAAATAGCGATGCAGCTCTTTAGACCCTTGAGTTTTTGAATGTCGCCGTTGTACTGGAATTGAACTAAGCCTTTCTTGTGGTGAGGGTGGTGGATTATTGCGGATGAAATTCGCTGTTCAATCTCTTCACAAGCGATGGTTTCCAGACCTTCTATGACTTCGGCCTCAAAAAAATAGGAACCATCTGTTTGGGGTTGTTGTATCGTCGTGTGGCTGCGTTTTTTCATTAATCACTAGTATGCGCTGTACGACACCAGATTGGATTGTAAACACAAAACCCCCGGTTAACCAGACCGGGGGCGTTGTGAGTTACAGTCAGAGGACTACGGCTTCCAGTTGGCAGCGCCGTCGTTTGCCGGATCGTTGGTGAGTTGTGTTACACCACCACTCTCTCCAGCAACGGCATCCATGAGATACAGGTTGTTATCTGTCGTCGTGCGATCCGATGTGAAGACGATTTGTGTGCCATCGGCTGACCATACAGGTTGCACATCACTGGCTGTATCCGACGTTAATGGAACGGCACCAGTGCCATCCGCATTCATGACGAAGATGTCGTTATCGCCCAGACTGTTGGATACGAACGCGATTTGTGTGCTGTCTGGTGACCATGCAGGTTGGCGGTCATTGGCGGTATCAATTGTTAACTGCACAACACCAGAGCCATCCGCCGCGTTCATCACATAAATGTCGTTGTTGCCGGTGGCATTTGAGACATAGGCGATGAGATTGCCATTGGGTGACCAGACAGGACTATTCTCGTCATCTGTCGCTGAGGTCAATTGTGCTTGATTAGAACCGTCCGCATTCATCACGAAGATGTCATTGTCGCCAAAGCGATCTGACACGAACGCAATTTGTGATCCATCAGGTGACCATGTGGGTTGCGAGTCGTTGTTTGCATGATTACTGATGTTCGTGACATTGAGTGTGTTGATGTCGAGCAAGTAGATTTCGCTGTTGCCGTCACGATCCGTCACAAAGGCGATTTGTGAACCATCTGGCGACCACACTGGACTAGTATCTGATGCGCCATTGTTGGTCACGTTGGTGACATTGAGGGTGTTGATGTCGAGGACATAGATTTCGTTGTTGCCGGAACGGTTCGATACAAACGCGATGTCTCCCACAGGCGGCGTCACACTGGGCGTGTTGATAGTGACAGTGGTCTGTGCTGCTGCTGAGCCGGCGGAATTACTCACAGTCAATGTGACGGTGAACGTACCGGGATTGTTGAAGGTGAAGGCGGGGTTCTGCT
>CAZTLI010000263.1:0-7642 GCA_964614375.1 uncultured Anaerolineaceae bacterium | reverse complement strand
AAAAACAGGAATTTCGCAGATGGCCGAATCGAGTATGCCGCCCTGATCATTGACGACTGCAATTCGCAGCCAGTGTTGACCACGCCCAAACACACGCACGTCTATCGTCGCTAATGCCCCGTTCTCAACCTGCTGGTACGAATCGGAATAAAAGCGATAGACGTTATCTGTCGCAGGGCGAACCTCGACGTTGTAATACCAGAAGTCTGGCGCAACCACCCGCCCCATAACCGTCACTGTCCCGGTGATGTGCGCGCCCGGAAGCGGGTTGAAAATCTGAACGTCGGGATTCTGGCAGCCCATTGGCGCGAGTACCCCATGCTCACTCACCGCACTGGTCGGCACGGGGCCGCGTGGCGCTCTGGGTACAAATATCAAATCGCCAGCCTGAATCCGATCCACATTGCGAATACAGTTCGCCTGCGCCAGTTCAAAGACATTGCTTCCAACCGATTGTGCAATCAGAAAAAGCGTGTTGCCAATTTGCACCCGATATTGCACCCAACCCGCAGGTGGCGAACAATCTTCAGCAGCACTATTAGCCGTTGCAGTAGACGAACTTACGCGCACATCCGTTGCCGTTGCTGCTCCAACAGGTGTCGGCAATATTCCATCCGGCGCAGGGGTCACGCGCGGCGTAAAGGTGGCGGTTGGCCCGGTTTCAGTCGTCCGTATGGTCGATGGCACAGCGGTGGTCGCCTGTGGCACATCGGTCGGTTTCGGGTCAACCGATGTCACAGGCACATCCGTAGCAACCGCTTCAGTTGGAGTACGCGCCGTCGTCTGATTCGCAATGACATCAGTGGGGGGAGCCGTCGGTGTGAATGTGGAAGTCTCCGTTGCGGTAGCGGTATCCGTAGGGGTCACTGTTTCACCAACTGGTTGCGGTGGTTTATCTTCTGTCGGCGTATCCTCGACTTCTTGAGATAATGTCGGCGTTGAACTCGGTGGACGCGGCGGACGGGGCGAAGCATCCTGCGTTACAGCAGATGGCGTGAATGCCGTTGGCGACGCTTCATCCACATTCGATACAACCGTGCTCCGTTCCGGCGTCTGGGTTACTGCGGCGCTGTCGCCAGATGATAAAGATAATAATATGGCAAAAGCCAGTGCGAAGGCCAGCACTGCTACGGCGGCTATAGCTACAATAACTTCATTTCCGATGTCGCGTCGCATAGACTATCCTTCAGGATCGGCAACTGGCTGATATGGACTGGTAAATTTAAACGCGCTGCCCACGCCTTCGTGACTTTCTAACCACAAACGGCCTCCATGCGCCTCTACCAATGTCTTCGCAATGGACAATCCAACGCCGGTATCGCCCAACCCCTGTATGAGCGGATTATCGGCCTTATATTTGCGGGCGAAGACTCGTGCCTCATTTTCTGGCGCGATGCCGCCGCCCCGATCTTCAACCGATACGAACAGGCGCATAATTTGCAATTCTTCTTCATCAGGGTCGGGTTCGACCTGTTTTTTCGCTGTGATAAATACTTCGGTATCCGGCGGCGAAACCAGATAGGCATTGGTCAGCAGTTGCCCAATGATTTGGGTCATGGCATCGCGGTCTGCGGGTAAAGGCGGCATCGTATCTTCAATGTCCAGATGCATGGTCAACCCCTTTTCACGGAATTGACTTGAGGCATTGGTGATCGCATTTTCGATAACGGCTACCATATCCACAGGTTCAGGAATCAATTCAAAGCGTCCGGTATCCAACTGTGCTATCCGCAGTAAGTCGTCCAACATCGTCGCCAGACGAGACACATTCGCCGCAACACGCTGTAAGAACTTGCGCTGCTTCTCGCCCAGAATGCCTATCGACTCGCCCAACAGCAGGTCGATGTAGCCAATGATGGACGTCATCGGTGTGCGTAAATCGTGAACAATGCCGATGAGCAGCTCCGGGTTTTGCGCTTGATAGTGTCGAGCGATATCTCCATTTGTGGCATCTTTTTGCACTTGACCAAGCTGATTTTCCACTTCCAACAGCGCGTTGCGTGTGGTTGCCAATTCGCGTTCGAGGCGTTTGCGCTGATTGGTGAGATCATCCACCATTTGTTGCAGCTTTTCAGACCCTTTATCCCCAATTTCTTTTAACTGCAAATCATTGCCCTGAACCTGTACCCGCAGTTTATCGCGTTCGTTCTTCAATGCCTGCTGCTCAAAAAGTAATTTGTCGCGTTCGGCAAACCAGTCATTTTGGTCAATTTGAAGCTGCTCCAGGTCTTCACGCACGCGGCGCAATTCCTGGGTCAGCTCACTCACTTGCAACTCCAGGCTTGATGTCTGCGCCACCAACTCAACCCGGCTGTTCTTTACCGCTTCAAGCCGTTCATTCAGTTCATCACGTTCGGCGCGTATGGCATCGCGCTGCTTATAAGCGGTCTCGCGGTCTGCGGCAAGATGCTTGATTTGCGTTTGCAACGTCTCTATCCGGTCGTCGCGTTCCTTCTCGCGTGTAATCACATCTGCCAACTTCTCGCGCTCCGCCAGAAAAGCCTCGCGTTCAGTCTTAAGGGCTTCCATCTTCGATTGAAAGTTCGCGCGTTCTTCGTATAACTTACTAATCAACTGCGCGAGATTATCATCCTTAACTTGAATACCCAACCCCTCCAACTGCCCGCGAACGGCTGAAAGCTGGTCGTTTATCTGATCGCGTTCGGTCTGAAGCCGTGTTGTCTCAGAGGTCACATGGGAAATGATGCGTTTAATATCCTCTGGCTTTAGTCCCGGCTTGTCTTTCGTCCGTAATTCATCAAGCTGCTGCTGTAACCGATTTCGTTCAGCTTCGAGTTCCGCTTTTTCCTTCTGAAGCGATTCGACCATATTATTGACAACCGCCTCGGAAGTGGTCGCTGTCGCACCAACCAGCGTCGCATCGGCCTCTTGCAACCGTTTGGTGAGCATATCGCGTTCTTCACGTAATATCGCTTGCGCTTCATGTAAGGCAATGATGCGCTGGGACACACTTAATCCTTGCTGTGTATCACCCAGCAGCGACACAATTCGTGTGCGTTCATCATCAAGTTCCAGTTTGAGGTCGCGAACTTGATGATTCAAGCTGGTGATTTGCTCTCGCGCGAGTTGCAGGCTCGCCTCCAGTTCCTGCCGCGCTGCCACTACCTGATCGTCTTCTACGTCATCAGGACGCACACCCTGTAACATGGCATACATGGCGCGTTCCTGAGCTGCCATCCGTGTATCATCCGCTGTATAGCTCAACGCGATGAGACTGCTGGCAATCACCCCTAACCCTTTAAGGAGTTCTTCATCAACACGCAGCAGTTCACGTTTCACATACGGCATCCCCACAACCAGTACCGCAACCACCTCGTTGTGATGCACCAACGGTTGAAAATAGGTCGGCCCATATTCACCAATGTCTAAGCGTGTATAGAGGTCTTTGAGTTCTGCGGGATTACGGTCAATCAAGAGGGGGCGCTGTGCCTGTCGTTCAACCGCATTGACCAGAGTTGGCTGATCATCCAGATTCAATGAAATCCCCGAAATCTCCCGCTCCATAATTTTGTCGTAGGCAGTCACAATGTCGGCGTAATTGGCGTCCTGCACGCGCAGCAGCGCACCTACATCGACTTTAAGCACGTTCAGCGCCGCTTTGACAACCTGGCTGGGAATCTGCGATGGATCAACACTTTCCAGCATAATGCCAAGTGCCCGCAGCAATCGTACCGACTCGCGTTCGATAGGAGACGCCTCTGGGCGGGCAGTCTGTGTCGGCGCGCCTGAAGAAACACCAGTAACCGCGCTCGATTTGGTCATCCCTAAAGGGGAAAGCGTTTGCCCTGCCGCGCGCGCTTCCGTAATGAGATGTCCAACCACCATCCGATAGACTATCATCGGCATCACCGCCAGCGCCGCCAAAAATGCCAACCGCGCTGTCCCTGCATAATCGCCAATCAGATTGCCCTGCGCCATCTGGACCAGCGTTGCACCATAACCCAGCAGCAGCAGCGCAAAAAATACGAGCTTCAGGGGCGCATCTACAATAAAACGCACATAGAGCAAGGTGATAATCATGCCCAATAGTGCCAGCACACCGGGCACAATCGTCCATGCAACACCGAACTGGCTGAGGTTAAAATCCGTAGCTGTATCAATTTCTGCCCATTGATTCACGGTAAAGGCATATCCCACAATGACCAGCACTAACAATAACACCACCAGCGTATCCAACACCCAACCACCACGACTGTGGTCAGCAGTCAAGAATGCCCATGCCAACAAAACAAGACTAATGACTGTTGCCACACGGTCTAATGGGGGTAAGATAGCCGTCGCCTCTTGTCCCGACAGAATCGTCACCAGCGCCCCTATCAACAACAAGATCCACGCCACCAATGTGCCGAATAGCGCCAATGTATAGCGTCGGGCATTCCGGTCACGCGAACGCCGTAACCGTTGACCCAACGCCATGAACAGTCCGGCCTGAATCATCGCAATGACAACCAAAAAATACAGCAAATCGCCGGGAGAACGAACGAAGATATTTAAGAAATCAAGCGGTGTTTGAGACAACGTAAGCTACCCCTACTGCCCATTGACATCCATCTACTATGGAAGTATAGCATAATTGCAAAAACCAAACCGGATGTAACATACGAGTTTCCAGATCAGAAGCCGTCACCGTTATAGTCGGCAGATAACGTCGCCCCAATAGGCCAGATTCATCAACGAACTAAAGGTTGACGCCCCTATTGCTGTCTATTAGACTGTGGGTTTGGGCGGTCAAGTCCTTACAGGTGGTCAATGAGGCAAAACGGTTTTCGCCGACAACTCGCCAACACGCTGCAACGTTTCCCCGTTTTGGTATCTATCGCCTATCGTGTGTATCGCATCTTTCAACCCAAATACTCCGTTGGTGTTGTAGGCGTGTTATTTAACGCTGAAGGCCATATCCTGCTGGTCGAACATATCTTTCATCCCGACGCACCCTGGGGATTACCCGGTGGTTGGATAGGCCGGAATGAAAACCCGGCGACAACCGTCCAGCGCGAAATCAAAGAAGAACTCGACATGACCGTCGATGTTGGCGATGTGCTGCTTATTGAGACCCTGTGGCGTGGGCATATCGACATTGCCTTTATGTGTTACCCCACAAGTGCAGTCGGGAGTCTCAGTAATGAGCTATTGGACTTTCGCTGGCAACATCCGGCTGAACTGCCGCCTCTGCAAAAATTCCACTATCGCGCGATCAATCGCGCATTAGAAATCGGGCAACAGGTAAAATCATGACCACAAGTGTGAAGCTCAATACAAGACGCAGCCAACGCGGTTTCTCACTCCTGCGCGCCATTTCGATATTGTTTGTCCTCGCTGCGATTGGCTTATTTGTATTTGAATTGGTTTCCTTCAGTCAACGCGATAGTGAAGAACGCCTTTCACAGGGCATTACTGTCGCTGGTGTAGATGTCGGCGGAATGCGTCCCGGCGAAGCAGTCTCCACATGGGAACAGGCCTATAACAGTCCAATTGTGTTGTATTATGAAAATAGCCCCATCCTCCTTGAACCCGCGTCGATTGGCTTACGGATTAACAGCGGAAACATGCTGGCGCAAGCACGCGCCACTGCGGATACAGGTGGCAGTTTCTGGACACGTTTCTACCATTTTCTCATCGGGCAGGACGACCTTTCCGCGCATGTTGTCCCCCTGTCGATTGATTATCAAGAAGATTTATTAGAGCAATTTCTGCTCGAAATCAGCCGCCGCTATGACCGTCCCGGTGGTCAGCCCGGCTATGATACCCTCACGCTAACGACATTTCCGGGCACGCCCGGCGTGGAACTGGATGTCGCTGCGGCGATACAACTTGTCGATAGCGCGCTGCGTGATCCGGTGAATCGTACCGTCGTCTTGCCCATCGGCGCGAGCGAAGCGTCGCGTCCGTCACTCGCGACCCTCGAAGCGTTAATCATTGATTATCTGGATTCACAGGGATTTTTGTACGATGGACAAACGACCATTGCCTCAATCTACATCATGGATTTGCAAACAGGCGAGGAAATTAATCTACTGGGCGATGTGAGCTTTTCAGCCGCAAGCACCATCAAAGTGGCGATTCTCATTGATTATTTCCGCCATTTGACGTTTGCGCCATCACAAGAAGAAGCGTGGTTGATGGCGAATTCGCTCCTATGCAGCAATAACTCGTCATCTAATTTATTAATGCAGTTGATAGGCGGCGGCAGCAACATTTTTCCGGGAATTGCCAGCGTCACCAATACTGCACAATATATCGGCGCACGTAATACCTATATCAACGCCCCACTGTTCCTCGGTGTACAGGGCGAACAATTGGGTTCTATTCCTGCACCACCCACCTTTCCTAATCCCAATTTTGACACAAATCCCGATCCTTTTAACCAGATCACAGCCGAAGACATCGGCACAATGTTTACTATGATTTATGATTGTGCCAATTACGGGTCCGGGTTGATTGCCGCCTTCCCGAATGGGGAATTCACACAGCGCGAATGTCGCCAGATGCTTGAACTGATGAGTGGGAATCATATTCAGCGCCTTTTAGAAGCAGGCGTGCCGCCGGGAGTCCGTGTCTCACATAAGAATGGCTGGATTTCCGATATGGTCGCAGATGCAGGTATCGTCTATCCACCGAACGGGCGTGATTATGTGATTGCTGTTTACATCTGGGAAGAGGGTGAATTTCAAGATTTCCAGCGGCTATGGCCTATCTTAGAGGAAATCTCGCGGGCAACGTGGAATTACTTTGCAGATGAAGAAGACCAGCTCCTCACACGGCGCCCAGACATTCCGCCAACCGCTGCTGAATGTGAAGGTGACCAACGTTATCTACCACCGGGCATGAATGCAGTAAATCTGGATGATATAGATAGCTGGCGCACCAACCCATAACGCGCAGGTCAACGCTGTTTTTCCAGAATGATCTGGTTGCGATTATTCTGGTAACGATAGCTGATATTGTTCATGAATTTCTTGACGAAATAAACGCCCCAACCACCCCCTTCTCGCTCCCACAGCGGGGTATCCGGGTTCGGGTCGGGCAGTTCAAGCGGATTAAATGCTGGCGCGTCGTCAACAATAACAATCACAAATTGATTTGGCTTAATCGTACAAACGATGTCTATGACTTCGTCTGTCGCATCAAAGCCATAACCATGCTCAATAATGTTGGTGCATATTTCCTCAACTGATAGCTGACAATGATAAACCGCATCATCATCAAGCCCGGCAAGTTGAGCAACATCAGCTACAAATTCGCAGGCGCTGGCGATTTTATCTACACTCGCAGGTATCCGTAAACGGTGTTCTTCTATGCCCATAATGTCCCTATCTACTGGTTCTTTCATTACGGGTAGAAGCCTCAATAACTGTCAACGGCTTCCGTTTGTGAACCAAATATCTGAAAGATGCTATCCAACCCCGCCATTTCCAAAACTTCTCGAACACGCTCGGACGGTTGAGCAATACGAAGGTCACCCGTCGCACGTTTCACTTTCTTTAATGCCGAAACAATTTCCCGCAATCCGGCACTACTCATATAATCTACACCCGCGAGATCAAGCACCAATCGCGTCTGTCCATCATCAATCACACCCGACAGCGCCTCGCCCAATTGATTTGCATTCATGCTATCCACA
>CAZTLI010000262.1:0-7650 GCA_964614375.1 uncultured Anaerolineaceae bacterium | reverse complement strand
GATTACACGGTGCTGGCATTTGACCTCGCGGAAAAATACCGCCACATGGTCTTCATCGCGGCGGATGGGCAAATCGGGCAGATGATGGAGCCATGCGAACTGCCGCCGATGCAGCCCCGGATGAAAGACCGCCCCGAATGGGCACTCACGGGCGCGATAGGCCGCAAAAACAATGTCATCACCTCGCTCTATCTCAAAGGGGATGAGGCCGAAGCCTATAACCTGATGATGCAGGAGAAGCTCGCCGCGATCAAAGCCAGCGAACAACGCTCAACCGAATACGCGACAGACGACGCCGAACTGCTGGTTGTCGGCTTTGGCACGGCGGGACGCATCGCCTTTACAGCGGTGGAAGCGGCGCGCGAACAGGGTTTGCCTGTGGGTCTCTTCCGTCCACAATCGTTGTGGCCTTTCCCCGATGTGCGACTGGCGGAACTGGCGCAAACAGTCAACGCGATGCTGGTCATCGAGATGAACGCGGGACAAATGGTGGATGACGTGCGGTTGGCGGTCAATGGGCGCGTCCCGGTGAACTTTTATGGTCGGATGGGTGGTATGGTGCCGATGCCGGATGAAATTCTCACTGCAATTCAAGCGCGCATGGACGAAATCCGTGCCGCCGCGCTGGTTTAGGAGGATGCGATGACAATCATGGTTGAAACACAATACGGTCATACCGAGATGGAACGCATTTACCAGCGTCCCGAAGCGCTATCGGATGTGTATACCCATTACTGCCCCGGCTGTACGCATGGCATCGCCCATCGTCTGCTGGCGGAAGCGCTGGATGAATTGAATCTGCGCGAACAGACCGTCATCGTCGCGCCGGTGGGCTGTGCGGTCTTTGCCTATAACTATTTCAATGTCGATGGCTGCGAGGCGGCTCATGGTCGCGCCCCGGCAATGGCGACCGGTCTCAAACGGATACAGCCCGATAAGACCATCATCACCTATCAGGGCGATGGCGATCTGGCGTCGATTGGCGCGGCAGAAATCCTGCATGTGGCGGGACGCGGCGAAAAAATCACGACGCTGTTCATCAACAACGCCATCTATGGCATGACAGGCGGGCAAATGGCCCCGACATCCCTGCCCGGTCAAGTAACCACCTCGTCACCATTCGGGCGCAGTGTCGAACTGGCGGGTTATCCCATGAAGATGAGCGAAATCCTGTCACAGACCGATGGGGCGGCCTACATCGTCCGGCGGTCGCTGCACGACCCGACCAATATCCGCAAAGCCAAAAAAGCCATCGTCACGGCGCTCAAAGTGCAGATGGCGGGATTGGGTTTCAGCATGGTTGAACTGCTATCGACGTGCCCGACCAACTGGGGGCTGACGGCGCAAGAATCGCTGCAATGGGTTGAAGACAATATGCTGCCCTACTTCCCGCTCGGTGATTACAAAGTCATTGACGCGGTGAAGACCCTGTAAGGAGGGAACACGATGCTGCAAGAACAATTTGTACTCTCTGGTTTTGGGGGACAAGGCGTGATGTTCGCCGGACAACTGCTGGCCTATGCCGCGCTTGAAGCCGGATTGGAAGTGACGTGGATTCCCTCTTATGGGCCAGAAATGCGCGGGGGCACGGCGCACTGTTTTGTCGTCATCAGCGATAAGCCGATAGGGTCGCCTGTTGTGCGCTATCCAAAGGTGGGAATCGTCTTCAACAACCCATCCTACGAAAAGTATGAACCCCTCATCGCGGCAGATGGTTTGCTGGTTGTGAATGCGTCATTGGTCGATGCGCGCAGTCCCCGGACTGACCTGCGGGCGTTGTATATCCCCGCGACAGACATCGCTGAGGACATTGGCAGCTCCAAATTGGCGAACATGGTGCTGTTGGGCGCGGTGCTGCAAGCCCATCCCGTGTTGCCAATAGAAACGCTGCGGAGGGCCTTGCACGACCATATCCCCGCGCACCGTCGCAGCTTGCTGGCTATGAATGACACGGCGCTAAATCGCGGCGCAGCATTTGTCCTTGACGAGCCATCTATACTAATCACCTAGAGAGTCCGCGATGCTTCCTGCCCGGTTATGGCGACATCATCCACACGATGACGTTGCTATAGCCGGGTGTTCCATTGTATTCCAACGACTGTCTCTGAACTGACCCACACGCTGTCTGGACGCGACTGCTGGAACATGGCACAATCCGGTCTATCATGACAGAAACATGATTCGCCAAAAAAGGAAATGATGACCATGACCGACCTGCTTTATATCACCGGGTATCGCAGTCACGATATAGTCAAACCGGCCTACCTCAAACACGACACCCTGTACGCGCTCGATGAACATGACATTCCCTCGTTTGAGTGGTTGATGGCGAATGTGGCCGCCGCTGATTTGATTGCAAAATTAGACTCGGCAGTCACCGAACCCCTGCCTTTTAATACGATTACATCGCTCAACCGCTTATTAGACCGTCAACCGATATGGGCGGCGGGCGTCACCTATAAAACCAGCGAAGAAGCCCGCGAACGCGAATCCGACAACAGCACGATTTATACCCGTGTCTATGCCGCCGAACGTCCTGAACTGTTCTTGAAGGCGATTGGCTATGAAGTCGTCAGCAACCGGGATAGCGTCGGTATTCGGAACGATGCCACATGGTCTGTGCCCGAACCAGAACTAACCGTTGTCATCAACGCGCATAAAGAGGTCGTCGGCTTCACGATTGGCAACGACATGAGTTCGCGCGACATTGAAGGCGAGAATCCGCTGTATCTGCCACAGGCCAAAGTCTATGAGTCGTCGTGTGCGCTGGGGCCGCGTATCTGGCTGCAACCGAACGCCACTGGCTGGCCTGATGTCGAGATTCACATCGAGATTGAACGACGCGCGGACGTGGCCTTTTCCGGGTCAACATCGACCAGCCGCCTCAATCGCACCCTGCCCGAACTGGTCGATTTTCTGACGCGCTGTAAGGCCTTCCCGTATGGCGCGCTGCTCATGACCGGCACAGGCATCGTCCCGCCGGATGATTTCACGCTGCAAGCCGGGGATGTCGTCCGCATTGGCATTGCCGAAATTGGCGAACTGGTGAATACGGTGCAGGTGGTGGGGGCGACTGCCTAGTGCTGGTAGAATGTGAACTGGCTTGACGGGTTGACACGCGGAGATAGGTGCTTATGGCAGATGTGAAATGCGAATGGGAAATTCCGGCGGCATTGGGCGAAGGGCCGTTGTGGGTCGCGCGGGAAAATGCCGTCTACTGGGTCGATATTGTGCAGCGGCACGTCCATCGTTACACCATCACCGATGGCACACGCCAAACATGGACATTCGCGCAGCAGGTTACCAGTCTGGCGGAACGTCAACGCGGCGGTTTTGTCTGCACGATTAAAGACGGCTTCGCGTTTATCGACCTGGATACAGGCACAATCGACCCGATCACCCTCCCGGAGGCCGATGTGCCCAACAACCGTTTCAACGATGGCAAGGTCGATGGTGCGGGGCGGTATTGGGCGGGCACAATGGACAACAGCGAAACGGTGCAAGGCGGCGCGCTCTATCGCCTGAATCGTGATTTATCCCTCATCAAAGCCGATGACGACTATTTCATCTGCAACGGCCCCACCTTCAGCGTCGATGGCAAAACGCTCTACCATACCGATTCACCCCAACGCAGCATCTACGCCTTTGATATGGACGCCAACGGCGACATCGGCAACAAGCGCGTCTTTATCCAATTCAACGACGACGAAGGTTATCCCGATGGCATGACGACGGATAGTGAAAATTGCGTCTGGGTGGGGCATTTTGCCGGGTCGCGTATCACGCGCTTCTCGCCCGATGGCGACGTATTGCAGGTCATCCCCATGCCCGTGCCCAATGTCACGAGCTGCACCTTCGGCGGCGCAAATCTCGACACGCTCTATATCACCACCGCCCGCCACAATATGCGCGACTCAGCTATTGAAAAATATCCGCTTTCGGGCAGTCTGTTTTCAATCAAGCCGGGCGTGATCGGCTTGCCCACGCCAAAATTCGCCGGATGATTTCATAGTGCCCGCTGTCATATAGGGATGAGCCGGTGTGCTCATCCACATTGAGACTGATGTGATGGCTTATATTGCCCTAACCGCGCTGTGTTTTCTGCGATTCATCTCTTTCGGTTAATCCGCCAGCTTTGCAAACGTGTCTTTTAGCGTTGGATAGAGCGATTGATAGGTTGGATACAGGCTGTCGTAGTGTGCGGCATTGTCGCCGGGTTGGGTGGCATCGCTGGTGGTGATGGCGTGCGAACAGGCCGTCTGCACATCCGCGAACACGCCAGCGCCGACGGCCCCTAGCAGGGCTGCGCCATAGGCCGCGCCCTCCGTCGTATTGACACTGACCAGCGTCGTGCCCAGCACATCCGCCAGAATCTGCCGCCAGACCGGACTTTTTGTGCCGCCGCCAATCGCGCGGACTTCGATAGTGTCCGGTAAGCCCGCCTGTGCGACCAGAGTGAACGAATCTTTCAGGCCAAATGCCACGCCTTCGAGCACCGCCCGCGTCAGATGACCGCGTGTGTGCCGCGTCGTCAGGCCAATAAATGCGCCCCGCGCCAATGGGTCGGGATGCGGAGTCCGTTCACCTGTGAGATAGGGCATGAACAGCAGCCCTTCGCTGCCGGGGGGGATGTCCGCCGCTTCGTTCAGCAGCGCATCGAAGTCCATATCTGCTGCAAGCGTATCACGATACCATTGCAGGCTGCCCGCCGCGCTCAACATCACGCCCATGAAGTGCCACATCCCCGGCACAGCATGGCAAAAAGCGTGTAAACGGCCTTCGGGTTCATAGGCATAGCTGGCTAATGGCGCAAAAACCACGCCTGACGTGCCCAACGACAGCATGATGATGTGCGGTTCAACCGCGCCCACGCCGACTGCGCCCGCCGCTTGATCGCCACCGCCACCGACTACTGGCGTCCCGGCTTTGAGTCCGGTTGCCGCTGCGCCTTCACTGCTGATGACGCCTGTCACTTCTGTGCCTTCGTGAACTTTGGGCATCCACGCCAGCGGAATATCGAGCGCATCTAATACTTCTTCCGACCACGCCCGCGCCTTGACATGCAGCAGCGATGTGCCCGCCGCGCCTGCCAGATCGGTGTGATAGTCGCCTGTCAGCTTATAGCGGATGTAATCCTTCGGCAGCAAAACATGCGCCGCGCGACTGAACACGTCCGGTTCATGATCGCGTACCCACAAAATCTTCGGCGCGGTGAATCCGGTCAGCGCCCGATTGCCCGTGATTTCAATCAAGCGTTTCGCGCCGATGGTCTCAGTCATATAGTCACATTGGGCCTGTGTACGCTGGTCGTTCCACAAAATTGACGGACGCAGCACCTCGCCGCCGGCATCCAGCAGCACCAGACCGTGCATCTGTCCGGTCAATCCCACCGCCTGAATTGCGTCGCCGCTGATTCGGGCTTCGGCAATTGCCGCGCGAATCGAGGCTGCAATGCCATCCCACCAATCGGACGGATTCTGTTCGCTCCACAGCGGTTTGGGATTGCTGATGGGCTGCGGCGTGGTATGTGACGCCACTACCGCGCCCGTCTCATCAATAATCAGGGCTTTCGCCCCCGTCGTGCTAATATCTAATCCGAGTATGTAAGACATCGTTTTAATCCCACCAGGCTATAATTAGGTCGCAGTCTTTGTCTAGCGCCGGATAACCCGTGTAGCTATCTTTGATCGGTGCATGTATGGATAGCTGTTCGCCCACCTCGTCGGGTTGCAGCGGTTGCAGCAGTCGGCGGATGGTCGCTGCCGGGGCGCTGGTCGCGATGAACAGCGTATCGCTAAAAGGCCACGTCGCCATCTCTTCGGTCAATTCCGGCGTCTCATATTCGTTCAAATCGCTAATCGCCACCCGCACATACTGCACATCAGCGCGGGCTTCAATCTGGCGCAGAGTCTGGTAAAAGGTCGCGATGCCGGGATGGTCTATCAGATTGCAGCCAATCGACCCCTCATCGTCGTTGCCATCAAAAAATTCATCCAGCGTGAGCAGTGGCAATTTGCCATCGCTAGCCTGTGCCGATTTCAGTTTCATATACACTGCGCGCCACCTGGCTTTGTCATCCGCTGGCATGGTTATGGTCTCACCTTATTAACCCACACTCCCTGACCAAGTATAGTATAATCGTCCGTATCGACACACAATCAGAGAATGCTCGATGCTCGACCTACCACCAACCCTCATTCTGCCGCTTAAAATGGATGAACAGGGTGATATTCGCGTCAGCGGCACACGAGTCACGCTGCATACCCTCCTCAGCGCCTATCAGCAAGGCGAAACGCCGGAATCCATTCACGAAGGCTTCCCAACTGTTCCTCTGGCAGATATTCATGCCGTCATTGCCTACTATCTCGCCAATCAGGAATCAGTAGATGCGTATTTAAGACAGGTCGATGAGGCGGGTGAACGCAATCGCACATTCTGGGAAACCCGCCGTCCACCACCGACTAAGGCCGAACTCCTCGCCCGACTTGATGCAAAAAAACGAAAAGGCGATGAGGCTTGATTGATGCGCTTTGCCACAGATGAAAACTTTGATCGACGCATTCTTGAAGGCCTTCTCAAACGCTTACCTGTGCCCGGTGTCATCATCGTGGCCCGTAACACACCTATTGGGCTGGCAATTGATGAACTCGAAATCATGCTACAGGTCTATACAGCCCTAGAATTCGAGAATCAAGTACATTATATCCCTATCCGCTAACCCTCAGTGGTTCGCCTTATTTCCCTACCGCACGCCCAATAACAGTTCAATCGTCAGTTGGTCGAGCTGTTCATAGGGCAGACCACGCCGACCCAATGCCACGCGGTCAAACGCTTCGGCTTTGAGACGATTGGCTTTGGCGGCACTGTAACCGCCGGATAGATAATCGTGCGCGCCATCATCGGCATTGATTTCCGCCAGCAGGGCTTGAATTTCTTTGTCCTGGTTGAACTGCTGCGCCTTTTCTTTCAGAATCAGATACGTCCGCATACACCCGCGCGCGAAGGCTTTCACACCCGCATAATCGTCTGTGCGGAAGGCATGGGCGTCATAGTGACGGCTGCCGCTATAACCCACATCTTCGAGGAATTTCACCAGATAAAACGCCTGCTTGAGCATCACGCTGCCAAAGCGATAATCCTGGTCGTAGCGCCCGAAGAGCTGGTCGTTGAGGTCGATGTGGAACAGTTTGCCCGCGTCCCATGCCGCCGCAACCGCGTGCAGGAAATTGAGTCCCGCCATGTGTTCGTGCGCCACTTCGGGATTCAAGCCGACCATATCGGGATAATCGAGCGTGGCGATGAAACCGAGCATGTGCCCGACAGTCGGTTGATACATATCGCCGCGTGGTTCGTTGGGTTTGGGTTCGAGCGCGAATTTCAGGTCATAGCCATTATCGCGCACATATTCACACAGGAAATTGATGGCTTCGCGGAAGCGTTTGGTGGCATCCAGCGGATTTTTAGTGCTGTCCGATTCTGTGCCTTCGCGTCCACCCCAGAAGACATAGACTTCTGCGCCACATTCCACGCCGAGGTCGATGGCGTTCATGGTCTTTTGCAGGGCATAGGCGCGAACTTTAGGGTCATTCGACGTGAATGCGCCATCTTTAAAGGCCGGGTCAAAGAAGAGGTTGGTCGTCGCCATCGGGA
>CAZTLI010000261.1:0-7664 GCA_964614375.1 uncultured Anaerolineaceae bacterium | reverse complement strand
CATACGGGTCAAGGACATCGACCATCGCCCGCAGTTCTTTGATGTCCTGATCAATTGTGTAGTTGGTTTCGCCCATGATTCTGTCGCTTTCATCTGTATGAACAGGAATGCTGCGATTGTATCATACCCGGTTCAGAATCGTCTTAGAGCGAAATCCCCCCTCAGTCCCCCGTGTTACAAGGGGATGTTTTACCGGCTGCTAGCGCCTGCTTCAACTGGTTTGTATCTGCGTGTACGACGCAAAGTTGCGGCAACATGAGATGACTCTGTGACGGGCTGTGAAAATGGGTAGAATAGGGCGCGTGATCGTTACCCGCACTATGAGAGACATGCTATGAAAATCAAAGCCGCGCTGTTGACTGAAGCCAGACAACCCTTTCGCATCGAAACACTGGATTTGCAAGCACCGCAACCGGGTGAGGTACTGGTCAAGCTGGCGGCGGCGGGCGTGTGTCATAGTGATTATCACGTCGCGTCGGGCACGACTCAGCATCCGATGCCGTGCGTCGCCGGGCACGAAGGCGCGGGTATCGTGCAGGCAGTGGGCGAAGGTGTGACGCGCGTCAAACCGGGCGATCATATCACATTGAGCTGGACGCCGGATTGTGGCGAATGCTATTACTGCCGACGCGGTAAACCCAATCTGTGCGAGACCTTCACCGAACCCATCTGGGCGGGTGTGATGCTGGATGGGACGCCGCGCCTCAGTTGGAATGGGCAGCCCGTCTATCACTACTGCGGGACAGCCTGCTTTGCCGAATATACCGTCGTGCCGCAGCAGAGTTGTGTGCCAATTCGCAAGGATGTGCCCATGCAAATTGCGTCACTGGTCGGATGTGCGGTTGCGACAGGCGTCGGCGCGGTGATGTATACGGCGGAGGTGCGTCCCGGCGAGAGTGTGGTCGTGTATGGCTGTGGCGGCATCGGACTCAATATCGTGCAGGGCGCGCGTCTGGCAGGGGCAGCGCCCATCATCGCGGTCGATACCAATCAGACGAAAATGGCGCTGGCGCGAGACTTCGGCGCCTCCCACACGCTGCTATCGGACGATGACACGCTGCACACTATCCGCGAACTCACAGGCGGACGCGGCGCTGACCACGTTTTCGAGGCGGTGGGGACTCCGGCGCTGCAAGAAGCGGGGCTATCGGCCACAGCGCCCGGCGGTACGCTGACGCTGGTTGGTCTATCGCCCATGGGCACAGGCACGAACTTGCCCGGTTCGGTCATCACCCGGCAGGAAAAAACGATCAAAGGCAGTTATTACGGCACAGTGAATCCAGCGCGGGACTTTCCACTGTTCCTGGACCTGTATATGGCGGGGCGGCTGGATTTAGAGCGATTGGTGACGCGCGCCTATACCCTCGACCAGATTAACGAAGCCTATGACGATATGCTCACGGGTGAGGTTGCGCGCGGCGTGATTGTCTTCGACGCTTTGTGAATCAGCCGGCGCTGCCGCGGGGTGGCGGAGGCCGCAGGCTAAATACATCGGCATAACCCTGCTCACGGTCTGGATGCGTAAAATAGGTCATCTTGACCAGCGGCCCGATGCTTTCGTCCAATTCCATACCCGTGATGACCCATCCGGCTTTCAATTTGCCGATGAGGACAGCGGCATTATTGGGTTGGTGATGGCTGGTGAGGCGTTCATAACCCAAATCGCCGATGTAGGCACAAAAGGCGCGCAAAAAAGCCGTGTAGATGCCTTGACCACGATAGGCGGGCAGCAGACCAAATGTGTGCATGTAAAAGGTTAGATAATCTTCCATGCGCCCATAATGCCAGGCAATCGGTTCGTCAGCGGCGTTATAGACCACCAGATTCACCTGATGCCAGTCGTTATACAGCGTTTTCAACAGGGCGACCTGTGCTGCGCGGTCTGGTGGGGTACGAAACCGACGCAGCGCGCTGTCATCGGGGAAGATATGGGGCGAGAGTGAATCCCATACGGCGCGCATCATCTCTGGCTCGACCAATCGGGCGACAGTATCGGCGGGGAGGCGCATCGGGAAGTGACGGGCATTGACGGCCTCGAACGCGCGGGTCATGTACTGCTCTCGTGTTGTTCCGCTTCAGCAATGCGTTCGTGGATACCATTGGCATCAAAGGGGTCGCCATGCCCATCGACGTAGATGCGAACATCGTCTTTGAGGAAACGGCGCAGCATCGCTGCATCGAGTGTGTCACCGGGTTGGCGGTTGGGCATCGGTGGCGGATAGAAACAGTCACCCAAAAACAGGACACCCGCCTCTTTCACCTCCACCACAATCGAATCATCAGCGTGCTGACCACCCACGTACCACAATTTCAGCGTGACACCATCACAATGCAATTCAAGCTGATTGGAAAATGTCACATCCGGCACATGCACCCGAAAACTGCGCCAATCGTCGATTGCCCGCGCCATCGCCCGCCGACTGGCTTCCAGCAAGGGATTCCAGTAGACCTCTTCCTGTAGATAGGATTGGCTCCAGGGCTTAGACGCGATTTTGACCAGATGGTCGCGGCATTTTTGATGGGCAATCGTGCGCGTATTGTAGGCATCGCCGCCGAAGGTATGATCCCAGTGATGATGGGTATAGATGACCGTTCGCACGGGTGGCAGGTCATTATCGAGCATGGCATGAATAATCCGGCGGGCATGGCGCGGCGAATTGCCAGAGTCGATAAGGATGGATTGATTTTCCGCGGAGATAATCCCGACATTGGGTTGTACAACGTCATCATCACTATCGCGCGCGAACAGCCACACATGGTCGGCGAGGCGGGTGAGTTTTTCAGCGTAGTATTTGTATGAGTCCATAGATTGTGGGTTGGTCTGTCTCTGTCTATACATCCAATGCTGTATTATGCCGATTTTAAGGGGCGAAATCAAATGTGGGATGTCAGCGCCGGGTGCGGTCTGTCGAACAGAAGCCGTCACCACTGGCGAAAAGCTGAAAAGCTGACCCATTCAGGAAAACTTACACCGATAACAATTGCGATTGTACCGCCACCCGTTAAAACGTGCGGCTGCCCGAAAACCCCGTCATCTGAAGCCGACACGAGCAGCCAGGGGTGCGTATTGCACGACAAACATTGTCCACTTCAGTGGGCGTGGCACTGTGGCAGCCAGCTGATTTAGAGTCTGGCGGCGCAAACGTCACATTGCACAAAAGTGTCAGGTTCTCCGGGCGAAAAGACACTTGTACCGCGTAAATTTTTGCTGATATTGATTGACAAAATGAGTCGCTTAGCATAGGATGGAATTACACAATATTAAGCAATCAACTCCATTAGGACACATATCCCCCTGTGTGTCCACTCCTGTGTAGCGCACCCGCCTTATAATCATAGGGCGGGTCTTTTTTTGCAGTAAGCGGGTCGGCAGTTCAGCAGGTCAGCGGCGAGGCGGATTACAAAATTCTCTATGCACGCGCCCGCCGTTCTGGGCTACAATGAGTCCGTGACTGATACACATCCCGGACAATGACTCCTCATGGAACGACTCATCATCACCTGTGACGACTGCGGCCTATCCGAAGGCATCAATCAAGCGACCCTCGACCTTTATCAACAGGATTTGCCTGTGGTCGCCAGCATCATGCCCAACATGCCCGCCGCAGACCATGCCTTTCGCCTGTTCGCCGGCTACCCTGAACTCGAAGTTGGCGCACATCTGAATGTCAGCGATGGCTTTCCACTGTCAAAAATCGAGTCGCCATCCGCACTCACACGGTCTGATGGACGTTTTCATCCGCCAGTCTGGTCGGTCATCCGCAATTATGTGCCCACGCCACACTATCTGGAATTGTTCGAGGCGGAAATGCGCGCCCAACTGGATGTATTCGCGCAATATGGGCGCAAAATTGGGCACATCACAACCCATCGCCATTTTCATGCCTCTCCCTGGCTGCGGAAGGTGATTGTCAAGCTGGCGCGCGAGTATAACGTCTCGTGGTTGCGCGCTTACCGCCTAACGGCGATGGTCATGCCGGGAAATATTTTCCACAAACACGATGCGGATGAGCAGGAACACCTGCCGTTGGTCGTGCCCGACCATCTGATCGGAATCCGCGAATGGATGCCGCGCGACCCCGAACCGATGCTGGATGTGCTGCTGAAATTTGAGGGTGTAGCGGAATTTATCTTGCATCCCTGCACGCCCGACGACCCGACCTTCCCCGCTGGAGTCGATTATCCGCCGGCGGAACGTCACGAAGAGGTGGCCTATCTCGTCAACGCCATCGACCTGTTCCGCGCCAAACTCGACGCCGCTTCAAGACTTTTGCACGCGCGTTGAAGGTAGTCCCCGATAGACCACTAGGCTATGTCGCGTAATCGGCCTGGTAAGCGTCGTCCGTGTCGGAATCGTCGATGTTTAACAGTTCACCGTCGTCGGACAAACGGACGTACTGCTCATCGGTGGGGCGTTTTTGCTTGCCGCGCCGCGCTTCCAGAAGGGCCATCTCTTTGCGGATTTCGTGCTGGAAAATGCGATCATTCGCGCCGAAAAAGGTCTCGATGCCGTGTACGATAATCGCCATCGTCCAGATTCCAGTGACAATCAACGCCCACGGTAAACTTTCGTTGAAGAACCAGATACCGTTGTTCATCATCTGCCAGAACAGGATGTTGAGCGGGACGAAGGACGCCACATTCTGGAAAAATTCGGCCCGTTTATTGAAGCGTTTCCGCACGCTTTTATGCACGGACTTATAATCGTCCTCATGTGTGATGGCGCGCCAATCGTCGCCATACATCAGTTGCATCTCTTTGTCGGCAATCTCAGAAATTTGATGATAGCGCGCCAGCGGTTTCATCGTCACATCAATGCCATGACCCACCAGTCCCGCTAGCCAGGGCAATGTCAACAGAAACGGCCATGCCAAATCCCAGCCGAATGTCGTGCCACTGCCCCACATAATCCACGCGACCAGATTGGCAATGGTGAAGGCGACGATGTTAATCATAAATTCGCGGCGGGCGTTCAACCGTTTATCCACACGGCGGCGCACCGATTCATAGCTATCGTCCTCATAGATGTTGGGACGTTTGCCGTCTTTGGGTTTGCGTTTTTCAGCCATATCGCGGCCCTTCACTTTTGCTGCCCGTGCTCGTGTCATCGGCAATGAGTTCGCCGTCGTCAGTCAGGATCAGATTTTGATGTTTGTAGTGATTATCGCGCTGCGCCAATGCGTGTTCCAGTGCGTATATCACCTGTTGTTCATCGTGCTTGCTGTTGACCATCCGGTAGGTGAACCATTGCAGGGCGATGGCGAAGCCCCACGGGATAGCGATGGACAGGGGCCAGAATTGCACCAGCAGCGCCAATGGATCATCCCGAAATATGTCGGGCACTTGCACCGGAGGAAACAGATAATACAAGCCCCACAAGAAGATATTCACGCCCAGAAAAATCTGCATATGCAGCAGCAGCCCGTGCCGCTGCTTACGACGACGGGATTCACGACTGTCGATTAACGGGGGGTCATCGGCTCTGCGCGTCATAATCCGCTTCGTAGAAATCGTCAGCATAAACGTCATCGGCATAGTCAGCGTCCGATAGCTCGCCGTCGTCGGTCAGCATCATCGCGTCACCGTGTTTGCGCTTCGCCAGTCCGCGCCGTTCTAATTCCTGTTGGACTTCGCGCGAGACGATTTCTTCGCGGCGGCGCGCGCCCTCGCCATGTTTGTAGTAATAGGTCAGGTAGTGCGCCACCAGACCAATACCCCAACCAACCGTCACAAAAATCGGCCAGGGTATGGCGGAATTGACCTGTGCAAATTCGGCGATTCCGGCGTCCGTACCCGGAAGGCTGGCGACGATGCCCGGTAAGGCCGCCCATAGCAGCCAGATAGCCACATTCACCACGACAAAAACCATCGCGTGGATAATGAATTCCCGGCGCGCGTCCAGCCGTTTTTCGACCCGTCTGCGGATTGCCTGTTCGTCTATGTTGTCGTACATTTTCAATTCTCTCAAAAGGGATGAAATTAGCTGCTAGCTTAAAACAAAAGACGAACCGCACAGCACGCATGTCGGGATGACCCGGTGTGGTCGCCCAAAAAGCACAGTTTATGTCGTACATCCCAATGGGGACGCGCACATCGGCGCGTCCCTACTGCTGTCCCCGGCGCTGTTCATAATCGTCGGCTTCCTGTATAAAACTGTCGGTCAGTTCGCCATCGGCATTGATGCGGACGTTACCCGGCGGCAGTTCGGTGACAATGACTTCGGCGGCATCGTCGTAGTAGTCTTCATAGGCTGCATCGTAATCGTTAGCTTCATCATAGGCGTCGGCGTTATGGCGTTTGCGCTGCGCCCCGCGTCGGCGTTGGCGGAATGAACTGCGTTCCTGCCGGGATCGTTCGCGGTCGATTTCGCGCTGGATCGCGGCTTCACGCCGATGTGCGCCACCACCGTATTTGCCATAATAGTCAAAAATGTGGCTGACGATGCCAATGCCCCAGAAGAAGGTCGGGAAAGCCGGCCACGGGAAACCGCCGCCGTCATACAGTGACCACAACATCAAATTGACGAAAATGTAGATGGCGAGATGGACGAATAAACCCTGCCGCGCTTCGATTTTCTTTTCGATCTGTTTGCGGATTTTTTCTTCTTCGGTCAGTTCGCGGCGTTGGGACAATTTATTGTCCACAGCGGTTTCGATCTTTTCCGCCATGCCGCTAATCCATTGCGCGCCTTTGCGTCCCCATTCGCCCCAATCGACCTGTCCCATATCGACGCGCGATTCCACCTTCATCTTGCGGCCTGATTGTGCGCGCGTCTCGACCCTACCGCCGCCTGACTCCGCTTCGGGACGATAGGATTTGCGGATTTCCGCCAGCGACAGCACCGCCGAATCGCGTCGATCTTCATCCAATCTGGCGAGGCCGCTGTCAATCACGGCCTGATTGAAATCATCCATCATCGCCTGTGCGGTGGGGTAACGGTCATCGGGTTGTTTCGCCAGCGCCCGTAGAAGCACATTTTCAACCGCCAGCGGAATTTCGGGATCGACCGCGCGTGGACTGGGGACGGGGCGATAGATATGGTCGTGGACGATGGCATAGGGTGTGTCGGCATTAAACGGCACGCTGCCGACGACCAGTTCATACAATACGATGCCGAGCGAATACAGGTCGGTGCGCGAGTCGAGGCGCGTTTCGCCCTGCGCCTGTTCGGGCGAGATATAATGCGGCGTCCCCAGCATCATATCGGCGCTCATGGTGGTGGTGGCGGTCTGGGTGATGCGCGCCAGCCCAAAATCGGCGAGATAGGCGGTATCGTTGTGGTCGAGCACGATATTCGACGGTTTGATGTCACGGTGCAGGATGCCGTGCGAATGGGCATAATCCAGCGCCGACGCAATCTGGCTCATGATGCGCTGGATTTCTTCCAACGACAGCGCGCGCTTGAGCAAACGCTGCTTGAGCGTGCGCCCGTCAATTTGCTTCATCACCAGAAACGGCTGCCCCTCGTGTTCGCTGTAATCATAGACGGGCACAATGTTATTGTGTTCCAGTTTGGCGATGATTTTCGCCTCGCGCTCGAAGCGGCTGATGAAGTCCGGGTCATCAAGCAGCGCCCGGTGCATCATCTTAATCGCGACGTGGCGATCCAATTTTTCGTGATAGGCGCTGTAAACCGTCGCCATCCCACCCTGACCGATCTCGCG
>CAZTLI010000260.1:0-7666 GCA_964614375.1 uncultured Anaerolineaceae bacterium | reverse complement strand
CATCTGTGATTTGAAGGCGGAACATAAGCCACTACTGATTACTCCCATTTTCACCGAGTACGGAATCGACCAACCCATAATCCACAGCCTGTTCTGCTGTGAGATAAATATCGCGGTCAGTATCTCGTTCTATTGTTTCTTCGTCTTGCTTCGTGTGTTTGACAAAAATATCTATCAAACGTTTCTTCAAGCGCACGATTTCATTCGCCTGAATGACAATATCTGATGCTTGGCCCTGTGCCCCACCTAATGGTTGGTGCATGTGAATTGTCGCGTTGGGTAAGGCCAAGCGCATTCCGGCTTCACCTGATGTCAACAACACCGTGCCAAAACTAGCAGTCAAACCGACTGCAACGGTGCTAACGGGCGCTTGAATTTGCTGCATCGTATCGTAAATTGCCATACCTGAGTATACCACACCACCGGGTGAATTAATATACATCTGGATACGACGATCCGGGTCTTCACGATCCAGGAATAGCAGTTGGGCAACTATCAAGTTTGCAACCTGGTCATTGATACCCATGCCCATAAACACAATACGTTCCTTAAGCAGCAGCGAATAAATATCGTAGGCGCGTTCGCCACGACTCCCCTGCTCAATCACCATGGGTACCACATTATAGAAGTTGTTCATGTAACCTCCCGAATGTCCTGCCTGACCAACGCAGGGGACAAGATTAACAGCTAAACGCTACTCAGCAGTGTTATCTACTTGCGTATCGACAGTGGTTTCAATTTCCACCTCTGTCTCGGCAGCAGCCTCGCCCGCTTCGATAACAGATTCTTGCGCGGCTTCATCCGAAAGATCTGGCGCTTCACCTTTACCAATTTGTCCAATCCGCGCCATGACTTTTCGTGTCAGCAAATCATTGGTGATGCTTTCACGCATTTGTGGCGTGTCAAAAAATTGGCGGAATCGCTCAGATTCATCACCAAATTGTGAAAGGATGCGGTCAACCTCCGCATTGATGTCCGCTGCGTCAATCTTAACCTGTTCATGTAACATAATTTCACGCAGCGTTAGCGAGCGTTGGATGTAACGCACCGCCGGTTCGCGATACTGTTCAAGAATGGCTTCTCTTGTGGTATTCGCGATTTTGTAATAATCATTCAACGTAATTCGTTGTTGACGCAAACGCTGCTCGAATTCACCCACCATATCTTCGGCTTGATCCATCACCATTTGGTCGGGGAATGCAATTGTCGCTTGTTCAACAATTTTGTCCAGAACCTTGTTCGCGTATTCATTTTCCTGAAGACGCTCTGCTTCTTCCTCTAGCTGCTTCCGCGTTCGCATCCGCAGTTCCAACAGTGTTAGCGGAGTTTCTTCTTCCTCTGTCACGCGCGCCGCAAATTCATCATTCAATTCGGGTAACGTGACCGTCTCGATCCGCTTGACTGTCACATGAAAGTTAACAGTGCGCCCCGCAATTTCTTTATAAGCTTCACTGTCATCAGGGATAATCAGTTCAAATTCACGTTCTTCGTCAACGGCTGCACCTGCTAAGGCCGCGATAAAACCGGGCAACACCGGCTCGTTTTCGGGGTCGAGGACAATGAGGGCATCGTGACGATGAACAAACTCATCCCCCTTTGCGGGCAAGGTCGCAGCGGCAGGTGCATCATCTTCGCTATCTGCCGCATCTGGTTCTGGGGCGTCATCTATGAATTCGCTGTGGATGTCCACCATGACCCGGTTATGGGGCGCCACGGTGCTGCTGCTGTCTTCAACCAACGCATGTTGATAACGAAGCTCCAGCATCGCACGGTCAACCATGTCGTCATCCACTGTGGGGGCTTCATAATCCTCGCGTATAGCGCGATAGTCGTTTAATTGTACAGTGGGTTGCAGCGGCACAGTAAAAATAAAGATAGGCGCTTCGTCCAATTTGAAATCTTCAAGACTGCCGGGTCCGTAAGGTTCAATGTCGGATTGTTTTAGCAGTTCTTTATACACCTCGTTGCCCAGCACTTCTACCGCGTCTTCAATGATTGCGGCCTCGCCCACATATCCAGCGACGATGCGGTATGGGGCTTTGCCTTTACGAAAGCCGGGGATATTGATTCGGCGCGCGATTTTACGGGCAGCCTGTGTTTTCGCTTTGTCCATTCGCTGGGAATCTATTTCAACAGTGAAGCGGGCTGTGTGATTGTCTAGATGTTCTGTTTGGATATTCAAGTGACTTTCCTTATTGGGCAACACTGCCTTACGCATTATAGCACTGGCCCATGTATACAATCTATAAATCTTTTGTCAGAAAGAAGCGGAATCCCTCTTTAATACGAAAGGCGCGTGATGCGCCTTCTTCTGTGTCTACCATGGGGAAGGAGGGACTCGAACCCTCACCTCGTGAGAGACATGATCCTAAGTCATGCGCGTCTGCCAATTCCGCCACTCCCCCAGAATCTGTGGCATGTCATTATAGACAAGTCATAAAACCCAGACAAGGGCAGAAACTACTACTGAATCTCGATACTGGATATATCTTCCATATCGATATCACCGACCCGACCCAGAATAGTAGAGATGACCAATTGTGCAAACCGGAACAGCGCCTGTATCTGTGTAATTCGTTCAATATAGATTTGCGCCATCTCACCATCGTCGGTATTCATAGCTGGTATCGCATTTTTCAAACGACGGATATTATCGTCCATCACCAGCACGGCCCGTTCGACATCGCGCATTTCACGCCCACTCAAAATGTTGGTAATAATCTGCCAGAAATCGGTTTCCGCTGCATAGTATTTCCGGCGACCACTGCCCCCTCGGACCCATACCTGACGCACCATCCCCATGTGTTCAAGCGTCCGCATATTGACACTGACACTGGCTTTCGAAATATCCAACCGCTCCATCATATCATCCAGAGATAGTGGCTCGTTGCTCAACAGCAGCGCGCCATAAAGCTGCCCCATGATTTTACTGAAGCCAAAATAAGCCGATAGCTGTCCCAGACCTTCGAGCATACTATCGTGGACTTGTCGTAAATCCTCGTTTTTGGGGCTGCCGTTGGAATCAGGCTTATTGTGAGACATACAACTGTCCTCACCTGTGGTCAATGTTTTGAGTTGAATGTTATTGATTATAGCATAGAGTGAACATCACGGGGTTGTTACATTACCTGCGGCGGCGTTTGCAAAAATTTTATGAGAATCCCCAAATTCGTCTCGCATCATTCATAACGCAGCGCATCAATGGGGTTCAAACCTGCCGCGCGATTTGCGGGATAGATTCCAAAAAACACACCAATGAGCACCGAAATAATCGTCGCCAGCAGTACACTCGACAGTTGCACATTCACCTGCAAGTCCGCCACCAACGCCGTGACCAGTTGTGTGCTCAACACAGCAAAGGCAACGCCGATAGCGCCCCCAACAACCGAAATCATAATTGCTTCGGTCAAAAATTGCATCAGAATATCCGATTTTTGCGCGCCTATCGCCTTGCGTAAACCAATCTCGCGTGTGCGCTCCGTGACCGTCACCAGCATAATATTCATAATCCCGATCCCACCAACCAGCAGCGAAATACTCGCCAGAACTGCCAGAAATACGGTCAGCAAACCGGTAATCTGGTTCAGCGTGTCTAAAATCTCGGTCTGTGTGAAAATGATAAAATCATCTTCATCGCGAAAACTAATGCGATGTGCCTCGCGCAAGGTTTGGGTAATTTGCCCCGCAACTTCATCAATTACATCGCTGCTGCGGGCCTGCACGATGATGAAACTCACAGGGCGGTCTCCGCTCAATACCCGTTCACCACTCAGTCGGGTCTGAACTGTGCTAATCGGCACGAATACCTGGCTGGTGTTGCCAAAGCCGGTATCTGCTACGTCTTCAATGACGCCGACAATCGTAAAGCGCACATCGCTGATACGCATGTTTTGCCCAATCGGATAGGTATTCGGGAACAGACCTTCGACAATCGTCTCAGAAACAACCGCAATCCGACTGATACCGTCCACATCACTGGCATCGACGAATCGCCCCGCAATCATATCACGATTGAATACGGTCAGATATTGGGCAGTCACCCCTTGTATCGACGCCTGAATCTCTCGCCCCGCGAACGTTACCTGTCGCGTCACATTGCGCTGCGGCATGACAATCTCGGCATCGGGAACACGATATATGTCATTCACCTCCGCCACATCATCCAGCGTCAGTGGGCTAAAATCCAGACCACTGACAAACAGCAAATTGACACCAATACCTTCAAACTGTTCATTGACGAAGGTCTCAAATGCCTGCCCTACAGAAACCAATACAATCACCGCTGCCACGCCGATGATGATTCCTAACATCGTCAGGAATGAACGGAGGGTATTGCTCCCTAAACTTGTGAACGCCAGGCGCAGATTCTCAAACATCGCTTACTCAAATCGTAATGCTTCCAGCGGTGACATCTGAGACGCCCGCCATGCCGGATAAAAGCCGAAGAACACACCCACGAACGTGCTCACGCCTGTCGCTAGCAGAATCACATCTAATGACAATGTGAGAGTCAAGTCGGGGATGAGCGCCGTACCAATCACAGATGCAAGCCAACCGACCACAATGCCCAGCGCGCCACCCAATAGCGACAAAATCACACTTTCAATCAAAAATTGGGACAATATATCCGCAGCCCGCGCGCCAACCGCCTTCCGCAGTCCTATTTCACCTGTACGTTCGGTGACCGACACCAGCATGATGTTCATCACACCAATCCCACCAACGAGCAGCGAAATCCCCGCAATCATCGTCAGGAAAATGGTGAGCACGCTGGTAATTTGCCGTATCAGGTCTAATAAGTCACCGGAACTGCTAATGCTATAGTCCTGTTCGCCCACAAAATTAATATCATGCGCCACATTCAAATAGGCTTCGGCCTCTTGTCGCGCGGTCTCTGATACGTCTTCGGAAAATGTATCCAGATAAATCACATGCACACGATAACCACCATCCGCAGTCCGGGCATTCGCAAGCCGGGTCTGTGCCGTTGTCACCGGTATAAACACACGTTCGTCCTCACTGACAAATGTGCCACCGCGCTCTTCCATAACCCCAATGACGGTGAAGGTGCGGTCATTGATACGCACCACCTGCCCCACCGGGTTGAAATCGCGGACACCATAGAGATCTTCGACGACATCCAACCCCAGTACCGCGACACGCGCGGCCCTAGCGACATCCTCATCACTGATGAAATCGCCAATAATGACCGGCCACTGCTGAATCTCGGTGAAATTGGCGCTCACTCCTGATACATTCAGACGTGAATTGCCTGTCCCACCAACAATCACTGCGCCGAGGTTGTACTCTATCCCTACACGCCGGATATTGGGTGCAACCAATGGTTGGGCGAGATTATTGGCTTCGATTGTGGTCAGCGGGGCAATACGGGTTCGCGTCGGGCTTGTGGGGCGCGTGGTGGTCACAGTGAGGACATTCGCGCCGAGGCCCTCGAATTCCCCTGCGATAAAGTCTTCCACGCCGCGCCCCAAACTCACCAGCCCAATCACCGCCCCAACACCAATGACAATCCCCAGCGTAGTCAACACAGCACGTAAGCGGTTAATCAGCAAACTATCAATCGCAATGCGGAGGCTTTCGGAGAAGTTCACTATAAAATCCGACTATTATCTATTTCGATACCTATATTTTTTATTTCTCTGCTATTTACCTGTTTACCCGTGAAATGTGTCCACACCTGGCCATTTCGCAGCGTGAAGTTACGTATATTCGTGCGCTTCGCCGCCATAATAGGTTTCCTGGAAAATACCTTCTAATTCCTCTGCTTCGGACGGACGTTCCGCCTCACCTGCGACTAATGGATCGGCGACAACACGGTCAGCTATCACTTTTCCATCGCGCAGCATAATTACACGCTGTGTATGACGCGCGATCCACGGGTCATGCGTCACAAATATGGTCGTAATGTTTTGCTCCTGGTTCAACTGTTGAAACACCTGCATCACTTCCATCCCGCTGCGGGAGTCGAGATTGCCTGTCGGTTCATCCGCCAGAATCATTGACGGACTATTCACCAATGCCCGCGCAATCGCTACACGCTGCTGCTGACCGCCAGATAATTCGCTCGGTAAATGATCGACACGCTGACCCAACCCAACCAGCTCTAAGGCGGCTTTTGCTTTCTTGGAACGCCCCGATACACCACCATAGATGAGCGGTAGTTCGACCTGTCGCAGCGCCGAAGTGCGTTTGAGTAAATTGAAATTCTGAAACACGAAGCCAATTTTTTTGTTACGAATGCGCGCCAAGGCGGTTTCATCCAGCTTGCTTACATCCACACCATCGAGATAGTATTCACCTGAACTCGGTGGGTCAAGCGCGCCGAGAATATTCATCAGGGTGCTTTTGCCTGACCCCGATGGCCCCATAATCGACAAGAACTCACCCTCATAAATCTTCAGACTCACACCACGCAAGGCGTGAACTTGAATAGCGCCCATCTGATACACTTTGGTGATATTACGAATGTCGATGATGGCGCGGCGTCCCTGTGAATCACGCACGACTCTGGGTTGACGCTTTCGGCGGCGAAAGAACATGCTCATCCCCCGTTCCTGGCAGTGGCATCGGTCAAAATCACATCACGCGGTAGCAGCACAACACGTTGTCCTGCCTCTAATCCGCCGATAATTTCACTATGGGTCTCATTACGCGAACCAAGGACGACAGCCGCTTCCACAAAACGCCCTGACTCTTCCTGAACAGTCACAAAAGCCTGTCCTGTCGCCCGGTCAATGCGGATGAAGCGATTGCGTAGGAGGAGCACGTCTTGTAACTCGTTGACGATAATCCGCCCCGTGGCGCTCATCCCGACCCGAATCGGCGCTGCTGTCGAATCTAATTCAACGCGCACCCGGTACGTCACCAATTGACCACTGACCGTCGGCGTATAGGCGACGCGCGTGACAATACCTGTAATGTCCGAATCGGGCAGCGCATCAATATCAAACACCACCTGCTGACCCTGCTGCACATTGACAATATCGGTCTCATCAATCGCCAGATCGACATAATAGACGCTCGTATCCATCAATAGCACGCCCGCACCCGGCGGCGCGAGTTCCCCGATACGCAAATTACTCTGGGCGATGACTCCATCAAAAGGGGCAACCAGACGAGTCTGTTCGAGCGTGAGTTGCGCCTGCTCCAGATTCAACTCCGCAGATTGCACATCTATCTGCGCCCGATTCACTTCCAACTCCGATGGCCCATCAATAAGCCGGTCTCGCGCAATTCTTGCTGAGATCAAGGCTGCATTTGCCGACCCCAATGCGCCATAGTCGGGGCCTCTGGCCTGTGTCGCCTCATACTGTTCATCGGCAATCTGCACACCGTAATCGGCTTGTCGGACGGATAACTCGGATTGTTCGAGTTGAGCGTCGTTCTGCGCTTGATTGGTGGCATTGACCTGGGCAACAACGGCATTTACTTGACCCACCGCCGCATTAATCACGTCATCATCCACACCAGAATTTAAAACCGAATCGGGCAAGTCATTGCGCGATATAGACGGAATTGGCTCGAAATCGAGATAAGTGTCGCGTTGTAACTGCGTCTGCCACAATTGATTGCGAGCTTGTTCGGTCTGTATCCGGGCAATTTCACGCTGGTTGGCAGATGGGCCAGTCGTCGTCGCCGCGCCATA
>CAZTLI010000259.1:0-7706 GCA_964614375.1 uncultured Anaerolineaceae bacterium | reverse complement strand
CCACCTGTCCGATGCGGTCAACGACATAGACATTATCCGCACGGTCGAGGGCTAAATCGTGGAAGGTCGCTTGTCCGGGTGCATCCGCCACCGAGACAACGCGGTCAATCGTGCCGTCGGTATTGATGCGCCAGACGACTCCGCCACCTTCACCGGGCGTACTATTCAAGCGGTCAGCGACATACAGCGCGCCATCGGATGCGATGCCCAATCCGGCGACTGCGCCAAATGTCGAGCGTGTGTCGGGTAGTTCGGTGATGGTCTCGCCATCGGACGAAATCGACCAGACTGCCCCTGTCGCATAGCTGGCGGTATAGACGGTGCCATCGGGCGCGACGGCGACGGATGCGGGATAGGAATCGTCATCTGGCAGCGCGACAAACTCCCCGACTGTCACGCTGTCAAGCAGCGACTCGGCCTCTGTGCGCGTGGTGAAGGGTTCTAATACCAGGTAGAGGACGCCACAAAATATCAAAATCGGGACGCCGGCGAAGAATGAAAAAAATATCAGCACACGGGCCGGGCGGGGCAATTTCTGGATTCGCTGCATCATGGGCGTGGCCTTATTTGTACCTTCGTTCACGAACAATTCCTATTATCCACAAAACGGCGGCAGGGAACAGGTTGTTTCGGGAGGATTTGAAAATGGCGGTTGGTCGCTCGCTGCTGGCGAAAAGCCAGTTAAACCGCACAGCGCGAAGGCCGCATGACTGCGCTTACACTGCACTTGCGACCCGGCGCTGTCACACAACAAAAAACGGCTTCACCCCAACCGGCGAAAGCCGTTCACAGCGGAGAGGGTGGGATTCGAACCCACGACGGGCTTGCACCCGTACTCGCGTTCCAGGCGAGCGCATTAGGCCAGACTATGCTACCCCTCCGGTTAGAAATCATTATAAACACAGGTGGCGCATTTTTCTATATTGAGCTTGGGCAGCGAAATCGCACGGCAACATCACGCCATCCCATCGGCGCAAGAATCGCATTTTTGCTGATAGCTGACCTGCTGATCGCCTATCCAGATAAAACACAACCGCCCATAATCGCGTATAGTAAAATGTGTGACGCCGCCCGATAGCGATAACAAGACCAAGGACAACTGATGACGACAACCGCCCAATATGATTTGATGTCTCCACAAACCCGCGCCAATCCACAGGCTGTCTACAATGTGATGCGCGACAATGACCCGGTTTATCTGATAAAAGAAGCCTTTCATCCCCTGCCACAGTACGATAGCTGGTTCATCACCCGCTATGACGACGCGATAACGGTGCTCAAAGAGAAGCGCATGGGGCGCGAATTTCGCAAACTGGCAACAGCCGAAGAAGCCGCCAAATATCCGATTGGCCCCACCGACCACTGGATGCTGCATCGCGACCCGCCCGACCATACCCGCTTGCGCGCCCTCGTGCATAAAGCGTTCACGCCCAAAATGGTGGCGGATTTACGCCCGCGCATCGCCCAGATTGCGGGCGAACTGCTGGCTGAACTGCCCGAACACGGCGAAATCGACCTGATGACTGACTTCGCGATTCCGCTGCCGGTGATTGTCATCGCCGAACTGCTGGGTATCCCGGTCCGTGACCGCCAGAAATTCCGCGATTGGAGTCAGGTATTCGTCGGCGCGCAGGATGAGTCGCTCTACATGCAGACGATTATGGAATTCATCAATTACATGAATGACCAGATTGACCAGCGCAAGACACATCCCCAGGACGACCTCATCACCGCGCTGAGTCAGGCCGAAGACGCGGGCGACAGCCTCAGTCACGAAGAAACGCTGTCCATGATTCAACTGCTGCTCATCGCCGGACACGAAACAACCGTCAATCTGATCGGCAATGGCACGCTGGCGCTGCTGCAACATCCCGACCAGTTGGCCTATCTGCGTGAACATCTGGACGACGCCGACGCCGTGAAATTAGCTGTCGAGGAAATGCTGCGCTTTAATGGCCCGGTGGATATTGTGTTCCAGCGGTATACCTTTGAAGATGTGGACATTGGCGGGAAAGCCCTTTCAAGAGGGGATATGGCGCTGGTATCGTTATTAGCGGCGAATCGCGACCCGGCAGTGTTTGACAATCCCAACACATTCGACCTCACGCGCGAGAAGAATCCCCATATCGCCTTTGGCAACGGTATTCACTATTGCGTGGGCGCGCCGCTGGCACGCTTAGAGGCGCAAATCGCCTTCCCGCTGCTGTTGAAGAAGATGCCCAATCTGGCGCTGAATGCCGAGGCCGAGACACTGCAATGGACAGAATCGGTCATCATTCATGGCTTGAAAGCACTGCCCGTCCGTTATTGAAGGTTCACGGCATCACGAGTCTTCGTGCAGTTCGATGGCGAGGATGGTTTTGCTGTGGGGGGCATAATACAAGGTGCAGTACAGGCCTTCCCAGTTATGCAGCAGCCCAAAGAGCTGTTCGCTGACGGGCAGAATCGTCCCGCCGACTTTCAGCCAGTGTATCCAGCCACCCAGACGGCGATTCCGACCTAATCCGAGATAATGAATGTCGTGCCGGGCGTCTTTTTTGGCTAAATCGCGCGAGAAGCCACGAAAGCCCATCCCCCACATCGTCGCGATGACTGCCATCACCACCACCAGTCCCGGCACAGCGAGGTCGATGTAGCTGTTGAAGCCGTTACGGGGATTGGCGCTGTTGAACAGTGCCAGCCCGACAGCGACAATGCCTAATAGGGCAATCCACAACCAATGTGTCCGGGTTTCCTGTGCGCGCAGCGTCTTCAGGAAGGCAACCTGTCGTTCGGTCATTGTGCCAGCGGCATTGGCGGCGAGTTCCGTGTGATCGAATTGGAACAGGCGCATCAAGTCATCCTGACTGCCCCGTTTGCGTTTCGAGACTGCGCCTGTCGCGTGCATCGTCTACCTCGGATGGTCTAACAACAGAAAATGAGTACGATCATGTGGGATGCTGTGCCTCTATTATACACAGTTGTGCGCTATCCAGTCTTCAGGATAAGGCCAGTCTGTGTTGTCCCTAGTGGAGGGGGCATGACGGGAGTACAATTATCGTCCTCACTTTGATATTCTCACGTAGAGGATACCCTCTCTATGCCTATCACAGTTCAGTGGGACAACCCCGAAAAGACCATCATCATGGTCACATGTGCCGGGCGTTGGACACATCGCGATTTTACCGCCGCCGTCCAGCAGCGCCGCCAGTTGATGGGGTCAGTCGCGCATCATGTTGACATCATCATGGATATGAGTGGCGGGCAGTTCATCCCAATGCGAATGTTCACAACCCTTATCAACCTCAGTCGCCACATTCCCGCCAACCGCCGATTATTGATTTATATCCGTGCCAGCGGTTTATTCCGGGTGATTGTGGGCACGGTGATAGGGATTGTGCCGCGCGCAGGGAGAAACCTGTTTTTTGTGGAATCTATCAGCGATGCAAAAGCCATCATCGCCAACTATGATCGCAGACCCAATGGCAATGTCGCCTGAGTGGATGGCGTCCTCAACCCTTGACCTGCAAACGTGACCGCACGGACAAAAATGCGATACAGTGCAGTGGGTACACATAACACCTTCATTTAGAGGGACACTACTCCCGGCGCTGGGATACTGCTGAATGGCGAAAAAGTCGAAAATACAACAGCTAGAAGATTTAGAAGATGCGATTGCGCGGCTCGACAATAAAGGGCTGACGCGAACCGAAATTATCGCCATGATGACCGACAAAGGCGTGCCGCAAGATGTCGCCAGCTTACTGATAACGCGCGTGCGTTCGGAAAGACGGCAGAAACTATTCTGGGATGGCATCAAGGCGC
The DNA here is from genome assembly GCA_964614375.1 of uncultured Anaerolineaceae bacterium. Classification (GTDB taxonomy): domain Bacteria; phylum Chloroflexota; class Anaerolineae; order Aggregatilineales; family Phototrophicaceae; genus CAZTLI01. The sequence continues at coordinate 3,902 of CAZTLI010000259.1, read as the reverse complement.
TGCTGTTTGGTGGGGCGTTGCTGGTCATCGTGTTGATGGCATGGTTCGATGTGCTGGATATTCGGATCGGCAGACAAATTGTCGTTGCGTTAATGGGTGGTGCGGTGGCGCTGCTCATGCTCTTCGCTGGCGTCGTCTTCATCGTGCAGAGCTTTCGCAGTCCCAGGTAGCCGACTTTTACGGATACATAACAACACGCTGATTGCCAGTCAGCAGTTCAGCCTGTCAGCGCGTCAGCAAAAGCACGACTATTGCAGCAAGTGACTATTTTTAAGCTGGAATGCTAGCCCCTCTGTTTATGGCAAACCAGATTGCTTTGATGTGAATGTTTCTTCAACTAGCAATCAAGGCAACAACCTATTTTTTGTACTTTTCCGCCAGCAGAGTGCCGCTGCTCCCTGTACACAATGGCTCTATGCCGGGGTTGGCGCGCCTGCTACAGTGTCTGCGGATTACACGCAGGAAAATAGACCATGCACAGTCGCCCCGCCACCCCCGCCGACGTTGACGCCATCGCCCGAATCTACAATGAAGGCATCGCAGACCGCATCGCCACCTTTGAGACCCGCGAACGCACCGCCGACGACATCCGAGCGTGGTTCAATGGGCGTCATCCGGTGGTCGTCGTGGAAGATGATGATACGATTGTCGCCTTTGCCTCGACCTCGACCTATAGACCGCGTGACTGTTATGCGGGCATCGCCGAGTATTCGGTGTATGTGGCGCGGGCTGCGCGCGGACGCGGCGCGGGTGAAGTCGCTATGCGCGCCCTCATTACCGCCGCCGAAGCCGCTGGATTCTGGAAATTGGTGTCGCGCATCTTCCCGGAAAATGTCGCCAGCCTGACTCTAATGGCACGGTTGGGTTTTCGGCAGGTCGGCATCTATGAAAAACATGGTCAGTTGGATGGCGTCTGGCGCGATGTCGTCATCGTTGAGAAATTGCTCGGTGACATGGATTAGTCCGAATCACAGCGCCTCTGCAATTCAGCTATCAGCAAGCAAATCTTTCCCGTTTTAAGCTGAAGCGCTGGCGGCTAAAATGCGATCTCACCGTCCAACAAGAGTCTATTTCGCCACACATGCTGTCGGTCATAGCCTGTGAATTTGGAGGAACACCCATGTCATCGTTACCCAACAATACCGCGCTGATATTGATTGATGTGCAGCAAGGTTTTGCAGACCCGCAGTGGGGCGCGCGCAATAACCCACAGGCCGAGACCAATATGGCGCGTTTGCTCACGGCGTGGCGCGATACAGGCCGTCCGATAGTTCATATTCAGCACCACAGCACCGAACCCGACTCGCCGCTGCGTCCCGGTCAGGCGGGCAATGCCATTCAACCCATTGTCGCGCCGCTGGGTGACGAACCCGTTATCGGCAAACAGGTCAACAGCGCCTTCATCGGTACAGATTTGGACGCCCGACTGCGCCAACAGGGGATAGACACGCTCCTATGCGTCGGCCTGACGACCAATCACTGTGTTTCGACCACGGTGCGGATGGCGGGCAATCTGGGTTATAGGGTGTATGTTGTCGATGATGCCACCGCCACCTTTGACCGTGTGGGGCACAATGGCACACACTATCCCGCGCAGTTGGTGCATGATATAGCGCTGGCGAATTTGCACGGTGAATTTGCCACCGTCCTCACCACCACGCAGATTTTGGGATAGCCGATTCTGTTGCAAAACCGGGTATCTTCGCGCCTTCGCGTTTAAACGCGCTCTTCTCACCGTTGCACAATGGCACGCAAGAGATTACAGTTAATTCTATTACGTCACAGTGCGATGGAGCAGGCGGTGAGTATTGATTTAGTCATTGAAGCGGTACGGCAGGCGGCGACCCTGTGCGAACAGGTGCAGCGCAATCATCTCGTCAGCAGCGAAAAACTCGGCAAAGAACCGGTGACTATCGCCGATTATGGGTCGCAGGCGCTGATTTGTCGCGCGCTGAGGCAAGCCTTCCCGGATGATGCGGTGATTGCTGAAGAACAGGGCGAACAGTACCTCAATCTGGTCTCCGATGAACAGAAAATCGAGGTGATGGAACTGCTCACCCACGCGCTGGATCGCAACGCCTCGCAAGATGATATTGTCGCATGGCTGGATCATGGCAAGTCCCGGCACGCGGCGCGCACCTGGGTGATTGACCCGATTGATGGCACGAAGGGTTTTCTGGCGCTGCGGCACTATGCGATTGCGATTGGCATTGTCGAACGGGGCGACCTTGTGGGCGGAATCATGGCTGCACCCGGCTATAACGACAGCGAAGGCGCGCTGTTTTATGCGCTGGATGGCACGGCCTATCGTGAGCCGTTGCAGGGTGGGGATGCGGTGCGGATAGCTGTCTCGGAGCGCGACACGGCTGAAGCCATTCGCATCGTGCAGAGTGTGGAAAAAGAACACGCCAGCAAAGCGCGGATGGCGCAAGTGCGTGAAGCTGCTGGACTGGCTGAATCGCCGCTCATGGAATTGGACAGTATGGAAAAGTATGCGCTGGTCGCAGAGGGCAGCGCCGACCTGTATATGCGGCTGCCGCGTGAAGGCAGCGATTATGCCCATAAAGCGTGGGATCATGCCGCAGGCGCCGCGCTGGTATTGGCAGCGGGCGGCAGGGTGACGGATGTTGATGGCACGCCGCTGGATTTTTCGCAGGGCAGACTGCTGCCGCATACCGGCATAATCGTCAGCAACGGCCTGATACACGATCATGTGCTTGAAGCAGTGCAGCATGTCCTGAATGGTGATTAAACGAACCGGATTATGAGCCAACAGCCTTCATCCCGGATGCTGATCATCCTCCCGGCCTATAATGAGGCGGGCAATATCGCCACGACGGTGGGCAATATCCGTCGCTGCGTGCCGGAGGCCGATATTGTCGTCATCAACGATGGCTCAACCGATACCACAGGCGAAGAAGCGGCGGCGGCGGGCGCGATTGTCCTGCACCTGCCCTATAATGTCGGCATTGGCGCGGGCGTGCAGACGGGTTTTCAATTCGCGGCGGCACATGGCTATCAGCTGGTCATCCGCAACGATGGCGATGGGCAGCATGTCGCCGAAGACATTCACCGCCTCATCGACACCATTCAAACGGGCGAAGCAGATGTCGTCATCGGGTCGCGCTTTTTAGGCGCGGGACGGGGTTATGGTTCGTCCCTGGCGCGGCGGTTGGGAATCGGTATCCTATCCCGGCTATTGACTGCCATCACCGGGCAGCGCGTGACCGACCCGACATCCGGCTTTGCGGCATTCAATCAGCGCGCGATTGCCCTCTTCGCCCGTCTTTATCCGCACGACTATCCCGAACCGGAAGCCATCGTCATTTTGCATCGCGCCGGACTGCGTATGAAAGAAATCCCGGTGGCGATGCGTGCCCGTGAACATGGCACCTCGTCGATTACGCCCGCGCGCTCGGCGTATTATATGGTGAAGGTCATCCTTGCCATCCTCATCAACTTGCTGCGCCGCGCCCCCGTCATTGATACGCCCTAATTTAAATCTGGCAAAATCACCCTTGAACCTGACGTTACGTCATATTGTAGGCTTGAAGGGAACGATTGAACCGCAGGGGGCACAGCGGACACAGAATGAAACATTGTAATCTTGAATTCTTTGCTGTGTGCGCTTTGTGTCTTTTGGTTTAATAAAGATTTTATTGGTAGCGCCGCTGAGAACCTGACACTTTTGTGCAAGGTGTCGTTTGCCCCGCCAGAGACTGAAGTCAGCTGGCAGCCGCACGTTTTAACGGGTGGCGCTACAATCGCAACTGTTACCGGTGGATGTTTTCCTGAATGGGTCAGGTTTTCAGGTAGCGCCGTATTATGGTCATCAACTTGGAGGCATCATCATGAGCAAGAACAAAGTCGTATTCAGCGTCCACAGTGACGCCCAACAAAAA
>CAZTLI010000258.1:0-7728 GCA_964614375.1 uncultured Anaerolineaceae bacterium | reverse complement strand
CCTACAAAGGGTGAAGCCACTATCGGCGGATTTTCAATCACGCGGCAGCCACTACAAGCTAAAGCGTTGATCGGTGTTGTTCCGCAGGAAATCGCGCTCTATCCAACATTGAGCGCGCGTCAAAATCTGGACTTCTTTGGCAAGATGTATGGACTGGGTGGTAAAGAACTCAACAAACGTGTTGATGAGGTGCTCGAATTTATCGACCTTGCCGACAGACAAAAAGACCGTATCGACACATTCTCTGGTGGGATGAAGCGGCGTGTCAATATTGGTGTGGGACTGTTGCACAGACCGCAGCTTGTTTATATGGATGAGCCAACGGTAGGCATTGACCCGCAAAGTCGGCGGCGCATTCTCGATACGGTCACGCAATTACGCAGTGACTATGGCATGACAGTTCTATATACCACCCATTTGATGGAAGAGGCGCAGGAACTCAGTGACCGGGTGGGTATTATTGATCATGGCGAAATCATCGCGCTGGGCACACAGGGCGAACTCACCCAGCAGGTCGGCGAAGAAGACCGTCTGGTGTTCAAAATTGGTGACCAGAAGCCAGAAGATACCTTGTTGCAGCGTTTGACTAATGAGGTAGATGGGGTTAGTCGGGCAGTCTTTGACCCGCCGGGTGAGAACGGCGAAGAGCCAGCGAATAACGAAGGTTTAATCGTTGTCTATGCCAAACGTGGGCGCAAAGCCATGCCTGATGTCATTCGGATTATCAATGAGGCGGGTCTCATCATTGCCTCGGTTGCGGTGCAGGAGCCGGATTTGGAGGCCGTTTTCCTCCACCTGACCGGACGGGCATTGAGGGACTGATGATGAGTAAAATCCGGGCAATTGCATGGAAGGAAATTTATACCACCTTCACAGATCGCACCCTGATACTCATCATGATCGTCACACCGCTGGCAATTTCGACGATTGTCGGATTGGCGTTCGGTGGATTAGGCAGTGGTGATGTACCTATACGCGATATACCCGTCGCGCTGCTGAACTTTGATGAAGGCAGTTCATTTGGCGCGAATTATGGCGCGATTTTTACGTCGGCTTTAGTGCCATCTGAAGGTGAATCAGGCGATGGGACGAGTTCCTTTGGTGATTGTCCCTGGGTCACGGATGACGGTGCTGCTAACACACCACCCGGTGGTGGTATCACGCTGTTTGACCTGACCGACACGATTATATTTGATGCGGCAGCGGCAGAAGCACTGATCAACAGCGAAGACAGTGATTACGCCGTCCCGGATGCCGAAGTGGGCAGTCCGGCCTATATCGAGGCAGTCGCGCGGCAGGCCGTGGATAATGGCACGTATGTCGCGATGATTGTGATTCCATCGGGATATACCGAAAGTGTGACCTATATTCCCGTCTTACATCCACGTATTGAAGCGATGAATGTAACAGTTTATGCCAACAGTGGCAGTCCGGTGTCTGCGAGCATTATCCGCAGTGTGGTGGAAAGTATCACCAATCAAATCGCCACCGGGAATATCGCCGCTGCTGCCACATTCGCGCAAATGGAACTGGATTATGGTCTGGTTGCGACGGGACAGGTGGCGCAGCAGGTCGATATGCAGACGGTGTTTACATGCGCGTTTTCGCCCGCATTAAGTACAGTCGGCATGGATACCCAGACCGTCACGGGTGAATCGGGCAATGTACTCGTACAAATTCTGGTGGCGGTCGGTTCGGGGCAGGCGATGTTCTTCGCGCTCTTTACCGCGCAATTTGGTGTACTCAGTATTCATGATGAACGGCGCAATTGGACATTACAGCGTTTGATTATGTCGCCTACATCGCGTAATGCGATATTGACCGGCAAGCTCATCGGCGTCTGGGTCACGGTGATTTTCCAGTTGGTTTTGTTGATGGTGGCGTTGTCGGCGGTTGCCAGTATCCTGCAAGGCCAGTTGATTATCATCTGGGGCAATAACTTCCTCGCGATAGTGTTCATATTGCTGGCGGCGTCAATAGCGGTGAGTGGGTTAGGGATGCTGCTAGTCGGCATTATCCGTACACCAGAACAGGTCAATACCATCTCGCCTGTGATTAATCTCGCGATGGCAGCCTTAGGTGGCAGTTTTGGTTTTGCGCTGCCGCAGGCCGTTTCACAATTTTCACTCATCTACTGGGGTACACAGGCGTTCAATCAGATTGCGGGCGGTGCGGCGACAGGCGATATTGTGCTGCACTTGCTTGTGCTTGTGGCGCAGGGGGCTGTGATGTTTGGCATTGGTCTCGTCCTGTTTAATCGACGCTTTGAAATGGCATAGGGGGCGATAATGCAAAAACTGATTCATGTAGCCATTTACGACCTGCGAATCTTCTTAGGTATTCCGGCAAACCTGCTATTCCTGCTGGTTGTTCCGATTGCATTGACATTCATTATCGGGTTAGCCACTAGTGGCGGGGGTGGTGGCCCAACACAGATACGGGTTGATGTCCTCGATTGGGATGAAACCGCTTTATCGGCGCAATTTCTGGATAGTGTGCGGGCTGCCAATGCCAGTCTAGTGCTGTGTCCGATGGACAACGATGAAGAGGACTTCTGCCAGATTGGTGACCGAAGCGAATTTGATGCCGAGTGGGGCGTAGAACGGGTGCGAAATGGCGACTCGCTCGCGTTTATTCAAATCCCCGACGGTTTTGAGAGCCAGATACAGGCGTTCGAACCTGTAAGTATCAGCTATACATCCGACGAGAATCTGACAGCGCCGGGATTTATCCGACAAGCGGTGGATGCGGCACTATTGCGCGTAAACGGGGCGGTGGTGGCATCGCGCGTTGGCGGCAATGTGCTGGCAGAGTCCAATTTGCCGGATGTTGACGAGGCTGCAATCGGCGTGTTTGAGGGCGCAGTCTATGAACGGGCTGTAGCCATTTGGATAGATGATCCAATTGGCGTGGACTATCAACTCACTACGCAAACAGAGGCTGCCGATACCACCAATACAGGCTTATCCGCAGGCTTAACCCAATCTGTTCCCGGTATAGGCGCGATGTTCGTGATGTTCACCGTCTTTGGTGGTATGACAACCCTGGTTATCGAACGGCAGCAATGGACGCTTCCGCGACTCGTGATGATGCCGATTTCGCGGGCACAACTGCTCGGCGGCAAGATTCTTAGTCGTTTCTTGCTGGGATTATTGCAATTTGGCGTGGTGTTCGCCTTTGGATTAATCATGCAGGTAAATTTTGGCAATGACCCAATCGCTGTGATACTGGTTATCGTCGCCTATACGCTGGCGATTACGGCGCTGTCATTCGCACTGGGCAATCGTGTCGAAAACGAGGCTCAGGCATCAGGCCTTTCGCTGCTGCTGTCATTGGTGTTGGCGTCGTTGGGTGGCGCGTGGTGGCCGCTGGAAGTTGTGCCGGAGGCGATGCGGATTGTTGGCCATGTGTCGCCAGTGGCATGGGCGATGGATGGCTTCAGTGAACTCGTGTATCGTGGCGGTGGACTGCTGGATATTCTACCTTTTGTCCTCGTGCTATTCGTCATGTCAGCGGTCTTTTTTATCTATGGAGTGGCGCGCTTCCGTTATGAATAGCACATAGACCGGTCACAGTGCAGCGACTGTCATGTAGTATAATTGGTAACAGGCATATCAGGGGCGAGGTAGAACTCGCCCTCTTTGATTGAAGGTAGACAGCGCGTGCAATACCTGTGGATTGTGGGGTCAGTGTGTCGTATCATCATTCGTGGTAGCTGGTGGCTGTTACGCTATGTATTGTTGGTGGGCGTTCTCTGGTTATCACTGCATCGTTCGACCTATCCCACAGAAATTCAAGCGAATCAAATCAACCTCATCGTGAGTGAGCACTTATTTGACTATATTGGCTGGGAAGTTGACGCCATCGTCGCTAAAGTCAATCAAACCTTGTTCGGTGTCCATCCTTATATGGGTGAGGCTGACCGTTCGCAATATGTGCGGGATTATTTTGATGTACTCACCCGCACCCGCCAGCTTGAAGCCCGGATCGAAGCGATTTACATCGACCCTGATGTTGATGACCCTGATGCGGCTACAGCAGATTTACGGGCTGAACGGGATGCGATGCGCGCCGAATTGCGTAGTCGTCAGCCACTGGTGGAGGGCATTCTTGAAGGGCAGGTTGCGGCGGTGCTGGTTGAACAGGGATTTGGCACAGGCGGACAGCTTATTCCACCGATTGCCATGCACTTCACCCGGATGCCGATGCTGCTTGTCGTCTCGCCGCGTGATGAAATTCGCTTCGAGTCGTCCATTAACCTCAATCCACTGCCGATTGATGGGCAAATTAGCTTAGAAGAGGCTATAGAGGCGGATTTGGATGTGTCTTCATTGATTGTGCCGTTGGGCGGGATGGCATTGTATCCGGCGATGATTAACGAGACCTCATCTATCCCCTTCGCGGTGGAAGTCTTTGCCCATGAGTGGCTGCATCACTATTTGTTCTTCTTTCCGTTAGGTTATAACTATATCACGGGTGATTCGTTTGCCAGTGATACGCGGGTCATTAACGAAACCACTGCTGACCTATTCGGCAAAGAGGTGGCGCGCCTGATCCTCGAACGCTATTACCCTGATTTAGTCCCGCCTCCATCAAATCAAACAGAAAATTCAACTGACGAATCTGCCACGCCCGCGCCACCCGTCTTTGATTTTGGCGTTGAGATGCACGAAACACGGGTGACGGTAGATGAGATGTTAGCAGAAGGCCGCGTAGAAGAAGCAGAAGCTTATATGGAGGAACGACGGGTGCTGTTTGTGCGTAATGGTTATCGCATCCGGCGCATTAATCAGGCCTATTTCGCATTTTATGGTGGGTATCAGGGCGGGACACCGGGTATTGCTGGCGATGACCCGATTGGCCCCTCAATTTATGCGATTCGTGCGGCAAGCCCTACCTTACTGGATTTTGTCCTGACGATGCAAAATGTTGTCACTCGTGACGATTTGTTGTCCACGCATGACCGTTTAGTCGCACCTTGACCTCTGCCGCAAATATGAAAAACTGCCAAATTTTGCTCGGAAGACAACCAAATCTGCAATATGTGACGTAATATAGTAGAAGAGAGGTGGATGATGAGGAGTACGAGCAAATGTCAGTTACAACAAATGAACTCTGTGTATATCAGGTTTTGGATGGGCAAATTCATGAGTTTGTCTTTTTTGAGGATTCGCACGAAGCCCTTGCCAAAGGCATGAGCATTGTCGAAACGATTTATCAGCAGTTCGCAGGGGACAATCGGCTGCGATTGCTTTGTGATTTTGCACAGTCGGGAATGCCACCAATGCGTTATGCGATACGATTGATTCAGGAGCTTGATCGGCGTTATCCCAATCGTCCCTTGCTGCGGGTCGCGTTCCTGCATAGTCCGGGTCCGTTGGTCAAGATTGCGCTGTCGCTGATGCAGGTGATACAACGCGATGATAAACGCCGCTTTTTTGATGTAGACGAGCGTCAACAGGCGATTGCGTGGTTGTTGAAAGAAGATTAGAGTTCGATGCAGGACTAAAAAGCCCCGGTCTGACTAAAAATCGCAAATCCAGGGCTTCAAAATTTGCTAGCTATCTATGCAAATACCCAATCGCGCAAGATGCCTGCAATCAACGTCGCCCGTTTAGGCAGGCTGTTAATGACCACATGCTCATGAACGGCGTGCAAACCATCCCCCTGTGGGCCGAGACCGTCTAGTGTCGGGATGCCCATCGCAGCCGTAAAATTACCATCCGACCCGCCGCCACTGCCATCTTCGCGCACCGTTAACCCTAATTTTTCGCCAATCGCTTTGACCTGGGCAAAAGTCGCTTTCATCTGGTCGTCGTGTTCCATTGGCCCGCGTGCGGCTTTGGTGACGACACTGATTTTTGCGCCGGGAATGAAGGGCTGCAAATTGTTCATCGCTTTGTCGATGCGCCGCATTTCCAGCATCGTCATCATACGGGTATCGACGTGTGCTTCAGTCCGTGCCGGGATGACATTTCCCGCTGACCCACCGTTGACCATCGTGACGGAGACGGACGTGCCATTGCGTAAGTCATTGAGTTCGTTAATGTGTAAGGCTTGCTGCGCGAATTCGATGACGGAGTTGATGCCCTGTTCCGGCGCGTTGCCAGCATGGGAGGCGCGCCCCTCAATCGTGATTCCATAGGAGGCGATGCCCTTGCGCCACGTTTTGAGCGCGCCCTCTTTTGTGCCCGGCTCCATGACGAGCACTAAGCCCGCATCGTTAGCGAGGTCTTTAATCAACGATTCGGAGTGAATGCTGCCGACCTCTTCATCCGAGGTCATCAGCACTTGAATGGGGCGGTTGGGCATTTGCCCTAATTCAATCAGGCCGCGCAGGGCAGTTAACACGATAGTGATACCACCTTTCATATCCACTGCGCCGGGGCCAAACAGCTTCCCATCCTCGTCAATCGTCACTGGACGTTCTTTCAACGTGCCGATAGGCCAAACGGTGTCGATATGAATGAGGAACAGAATGGATTTGCCGGGTGCATCTTCGTTCCACTGCGCCAGTAAAAAGTCGCCGACCGCGGTTTGCGGATAACGCTGTATCGACGATGCGCCAAGCCCACTAAATTGGCCTTCCATAAATACACCGAGCTTATCCACATAGGCTTTTTCGGCGGTGAACGTCTCATACGCGATTAAATCGGTGAGCAAGTCCACCATTGTCTGGCGTTCTTTTTCAAAGAAGTTCAGTAAATCAGACATTGCCATTTCCTTTGTATGACGCATAAGACAGCCCTCCAACGGCTGTCCCCAATATCCAATGTTGTGATTGTGCAGGTACTACAGTGGGCACAAATCCTCTGCTGTATAAGTAGGATTGCGACTGCCATAGCGATTGATGAGACGCAGCGCCTGTGGTTCTTGCTCTATCATTTCCAGCACTTCGAGGCACGCGCTATGGGGATTGTTAGTGATTTCCAGAACCTCCCAATACGTATAGGCCATCTGTGCATAAATCGGCGCATTATCCCGGTCGGGGTACGTTTCTTGAATGCGCTGGAACGTCGAAATGGTACGCGCATCCTGCAAAAATGAATACAGCAGCAGCAGCCGATAGTACACATAACTGGTTAGTGTGACGGGGCCATCGTTGAACCAGTAGCGCAGGTCGGCGTCGGCGAGTGCCGTCTCATAGAGAATCGCCGCTTCGTTCATGTCCAACCGATTGAACGCGCGGTCTGCCTCATGCACCAATTGAATGCGATAACGCGGCGGGTCATACTGGACTATCGACAGTGTATAAATTGTGCCGTTCCAGTCATAAACGTTCAAACCTGTGGGCAGGGGGCCAGTGGTACTCGTGCCCCGATTATCCAGCGTGACGACCACTTCGGCGACATCATCGTCATCAATATCGGCCAAACTGGGCAGATTAAAGCTGGCAATCGCACTCTGAAGCAAGCTCACGAAGCGGCCATCTTCGGGCTGCCATGTGACGATTTGTGTGAAGAATTCACACGTATCTTCGGCTTCACATTGTTCAGTGGCGAACACGAGGTCGGGGCGCTGGTCGAAGTTGATGTCACCCGCAAACAAGAGTATGGGTGGCGCTGGTTGCTCGCTGTTGAAGCGATACAGGTTGACATAACCTCCATTGACACACCCAAATACAGCCAGTGTGCCGCCCTGTCCCGGTGTAAAATAGCCCAACAGAATATCGGGTGTGCCTTCGCCCGTAAAATCGAGATTGGTGCGTGTGAAACCCGTTTCTTCATC
>CAZTLI010000257.1:0-7739 GCA_964614375.1 uncultured Anaerolineaceae bacterium | reverse complement strand
AGGTATGTGCAGTTGGAAGATGGGACAGAAGGTTGGGTGACGGAGATGAATGAGGACGATGTGCGGACGCTGCTGCCACAATAACGCGCAAACAGGCAGTCATCCCGTTTGGTGAGGACTGCCCGTTCAGGACATTAATTCTTGTTCGATGAGCGTGGTGTGGCAGTGGTCACAGGTGTAAAGCTGTACCGTTTCTGGCAAACCTGTTGCTTTGGCAACGGCTGCGGGCCAATGCTGCTCACCAACATGATGAAATTTACCCAGAGCGCCACACGTCGGGCATTCCGTGTGAATGGGTGGCGGTGTCTGGGCATTAGAATGTGATTGCGGTTGCAAATGCGACATTCCGACACCTCCCTGTGTGTTGTTGTCTATTCTATCCTACGTCAGAAATGTAAGAAAAGTTCCCATTCACAGCAGATTTTGACAATCCCCTGACAACTTCTGATATGTTCCCAACGATTCGCCCTAGCGCCGGAATAGGCTCTTGACGAAGAACCACAGATTCGCCGGACGTTCTGCCAGACGGCGCATGAAATAGGGATACCACGCCGCGCCAAACGGCACATACACCCGCATAGTATAACCCGCAGCGCACAATTCATCCTGCCGCGCTGACCGGATGCCATACAGCATCTGAAATTCGTAACGGTCATTGGCGATAGTGTGTTCGCGGATGGTCTTCTCGGCGGCGGCAATCATGTTTTCGTCGTGCGTGGCGATGCACAGATAGGCCGGTGGCGGCGATTGGAGATAGGCGTCCATCAACCGGACGAAGCTGGCATCGACATCGGCCTTTTCGGGGAAGGCGATTTCTGACGGTTCGAGATACGCCCCTTTACACAGGCGGATGTGCGCCCCTTCTGCCGCCAGTTCCTGCATATCCTGTTCGCTGCGACGCAAATACGACTGTATCACCGTGCCGACGTTATCAAATTCGTGTTCATCGCGCATGGTGCGGTAGATTCGCAGGGTGGTGTCGGTATGGGCCGAACCTTCCATGTCAATGGTGACGCAGATGTGGTGTTCCTTGGCGGCGGTGAGGATGTGGCGCAGGTTGGTCTGGCACAGGTCTTCACCGATGTCGAGGCCGAGATGCGTCAATTTGAGCGAGACGCTCGATTCCAGTTTTTCGTCGGCGATACGCTGTAATATCGCCTGATAGGTAGCGACGACTTCGGCGGTGTCTTCGGCATGGGTGACACTTTCGCCAAGATAGTCCAGTGTCGCCCGCAGACCACGCCCATTCAAATTGCGGACGACTGTTACCGCGTCATCGAGCGTTTCGCCCGCGACAAAGCGCCGCGCGACCCGGCGCGCCACGCCCCAATGGGTGGCGATGCTGCGCGTCCAACCCGCACCCGAGAGATAGAGTAAAAGGCGTCTGAGCATAATTTAATCCTTATCGTGATGTGCCAATGTGCGTACCTGTATTATAGCGACCTATAGACCGCTTTCCCCATGACCAATCGTCCCATCTTTGCCTGTCAAATGGCGGTAATGTCGGCCCAGGTATGTTACACTCGCCCTACAATTGGCTTTGCAATCGAGGAGATGACGATGGCAGTTCCTGCAACCATACAAGAACGCTTAGGCCGTAAGATTGACACCGAAGAATTTCAGCGGATTCGTGAATTGTGGATTTCGCACAGCAAGGCCGAAGATGCCCGCGACTTGGACGGTCTCATCGCCACATTGACCGAAGATTGTGTCTATGAAATTATGGCGACGGGTCAGCGCTGGGAGGGGCACGCGGGCGCGCGTAATTTTTATCTCTCGTTCCTGGGCGCGTTCCCCGATGTCGATTTTAAGATGTATGACATTGTGATTGGGCCGCAGGGCGTGTTTGAAGTGGCGAAAATGGTCGGCACACACACAGGTGAATGGGCTGGCATTGCGCCTACTGGACAGACTGTGGATATGGATGTGATTATCCACTTCCCCTGGGACCCGGCTGTCGGCAAATTTGCAGGTGAACGCATCTACTATGACCGGATGCAGTTCCAGTTAGACGAATAGGGCGATTGGTTCATCGCCCTACACATGACCGACACCCGATCCATTTCGACAGTGCAGCTTATGCAGGTTGCGAAAACAATCCGATAACGCCGTTTTTTGCGGATGCAAGGGACACGGTACGCCGTGTCCGCTGACCGAATTAGATATCTACCCCGATTCAAGCCCATCGCCTGATCGAAAAATGAATTTCAACACATAACTTCTAAATCTTTATGCCGAACTGCTGATCGCTAAAAACCTAATCCCTTAAAACCTACGTATGCTGAAGTGCTAGCTCCACATAACAGCGATTGTCAGCGAGCAATCCAGGCAGAATTGACTCTATTCTAAACGCCCTGTGTCCCGCCGGGCGCCGTGTTCAGGCGACGATTGGCCTACGCTGCTCAACCCAACTGTTCAGACCAATTAACAAACCTCCACAGCGGACGATAAATCGTTACAATAGGACAACCGCATTGATTGTGCAGAAAGCCAGCTACCTATGACCGAAACTGCCCCAAAAGCCGGTTTGCCCCGCCGTCGTATCATCATCAGCGGTGCGCTGCTGGTGATTGCCGTGATTTTGGTTGGTCTCGGCCTCTATTTACAGTCCATACGCACCGCCCCGATTCCACTCGGCACACCATCGGGCGAACTGACATTCACGACCAACCGTGATGGAGATTGGGACATCGTGATTGTGGACACGGACGGCGCGCAGCGTAATCTCACCGATGAAGGCGATGGCGACTCCACACACGAGTATTTCCCTAGCTGGTCCCTGGATGGCGAAATCATCAACTTTCTGTCGAGTGTATCGGGCGAGATGGGGCCGTCACAGGTGCGACCCGATGGCACAGACCGCCGCGACCTGAGCATCATCGCCGCGATATTGACCCTGTTCCGCGAAGGTCGTTTCGATTGGGATGGGCACTGGTCACCCGGCGGGACGCGGCTGGTGTGGGCGTCATTGCGCGACCTCAATCTCGAAATTTATACGGCTGATGCTGATGGCGCAAACATCACCCGCCTGACCACAAATCCGGCGCGCGATTGGTTTCCGGCGGTATCACCCGATGGGGCACAGGTGGCTTTTTCTTCAGACCGCAACCATGGTGTGGAAGACATCTATGTGCTGACGATGGGTGACGAACCGGGCAATGAGCAGCAGTTGACCGACCACGAGTCCACCGATACCCGCCCGATGTGGTCCTTGGATGGGGCACAAATCGCCTTCATCACCGAACGCGACGGCGGCATACTGGAAGAGGGCACGTTCGCCATTTACATCATGGACGCCGATGGCAGTAATCTGCATCTCCTGGGCGATGACGAACTGTTCGAGGGCGGCGCGGTCTGGTCGCCCGATGGGTCACAGGTGGCATACATCTCGAATCGCGATGGACAGTGGGACATCTACGTGATGGATGCCGACGGCGAGAATGTACGCCGTGTGACGGACGATGCAGCCGTTGATTTATTCCCGGTGTGGCGTCCATGAGGAAACACTATCAACATCCCAATCGCGGCAGTTTTGCGCGGGCGCTGCTGCGACCTGCGTTAATCGGGTTAATCACACTGCCCATCATCATTCTGCTATTCATCAGTGTGGCGCGGGTGCTGGCACTGCCGACGCAAGAAATCGCCTTCATGTCCAATCGCGGCGGCTACGGTTATGCGTGGGACATCTATCTGATGGATGTTTGGCGTGGGACAATCGCCAATATTACCAATCGCAGTCGGGGTTGGGCCGATGTACCCGTGCCAGAAGGCGTGTTCTATCCCGGTCAAGCCCTCATCGAAGTGCCCGATCCCCGCACCCGTTATCCAGCGTGGTCGCCCGATGGTCGTTTGATTGCCTTTCATTCCAATCGCGCGGGCAGCTATGATCTGTACCTGATGGATGCCGATGGGGGCAACGTCCGCCGCCTGACCAGCAGCGATTATTATGAGTCGCAGGTCTATACACAGGAAGCGATTGCCGCGTGGTCAGCCGATGGGCAGATGGTGGCGTTCCATGCCGACCGCGCCAGCAATTGGGATATTTACGCCATCACATTGGATGATGCGGTTCTCAATGGCGCGGGCACACTCAACCCCCTCACAGACCGCAACTGGACGATTGTGCAGCGTCTGACCATCGCCATGACTGACGAACTTTTTCCGTCATGGTCACCGGATAGCACACAGATGGTCTTTGCATCCGGGTCAGCCAGGCGAACCAATCCCAGCGCGGCGTTGACGGTCTATATCGCCGATGTGATGCGCGACGGCGGTTTGATGCGCCTGGTGCGCGCCCGCCAACTGACCGATTCCAGTTGCAACGCCAGTGAACCGCGCTGGTCGCCCGATGGCAGGCTCATCGTCTATGTCTGTTCACAAACAGGCAACATGGATTTGTACATCATGCGCGCCGACGGCACTGGTCAGCGTCCATTAACATCCCACAGCGCCGATGACTTCAATCCCCGCTGGCTGCCGGATAGCAGCGGCATCATCTTTGTGTCTGAACGCGAAGGCAGCGCCGACCTCTATTACATCCGTCCCGATGGGGGCGAACTGCGCCGTCTCACCAGTGACCCCGACGAAGAATGGGCGGGCGACTGGCGTCCCTAGCGACGTGTCGGCGGGCGCGCCCATGCCGCGTATAAGCAGTCACGAGTCAAAGCAGGACTGATGTCGTGTCAACTTAGCGGATAGCCTCTGTGCCCTCTGTGGTTTAAGCTTTTGCCCTTAGCCAGCGGCGAGAGGCCAGGCGCCAATCTGGTTTACAAAGGCTGTACGCCCGAATCTCGCCACTTGATTTCGGCATCGCAGAGGACTATCATAGCGGCAAATTAAGCCTCAAAATTAGACTTCAGCCACCCGCAGTTCAACACAACTTGTTACGGGGTTTATCGTCGCCATCTGGCGATTTTCTTCGGAGCTGCGAACATGGCACACCTCAAAACACAACATTTGTGGCGCGGCGCAAGCCTGCGCTTTCTTTTTCTCACCATTGGCGCGGTCATCGGCGCGCTGGAGGTGACGTTATTCCTCGCCCCCTTCGACATCGCCCCCGGCGGTGTGTCGGGCGTGGCGGTGATTTTGAATCATCTCATCAATACCCCGATTGGGCTGGTGATTCTGGTCGGCAACATCCCGATTATGTTTCTGGCCTATAAAATGCTCGGTGGCTGGCGCGTCATCGCGACGACGGCCTATGTGCTGGTGGTCTATTCCGTCGGCATTGATTTGCTGACGCCTCTCGTCCCGGCGCATGGCCTCAGCGATAATGTGCTGTTGAATGCCATTTTTGGCGGCGTGTTGGGCGGTATCAGCAGTGGTTTGGCCTATCGTGCGGGCGCGACCTTCGGCGGCACATCGACACTGGCGCGCATCCTCAATCAAAAGCTGGGACTACCCCTCAGCGCGACCTATCTCTATACCGATATGCTGGTGATTGGCGTGGCGGGAGTCGTCTTCGGGTGGGAGGCGGCGTTATATGCCACTATCGTCCTGTTTGTGTCGGGTCTGGCGACAGATTATGTGCTGGAAGGCCCCAGCGTCATCCGCACCGCCGTCATCATCACCGACTGTCCACAGGAAGTTTCCAGCGTGGTCATGGCGGGCACAGGGCGCGGAGTCACGGGTTGGCAGGCGCGGGGTATGTACACAGGTCACGAACACACCGTCCTCTATGTGACACTGGCGCGGTCACAGGTAAGCGAATTGCAGCGCATCGTCCATCGCGCAGACCCTAACGCCTTCGTCGTGATTGGACAGGGACACGCGGCCTATGGCGAAGGTTTTAGAGCGCCACGTCGATCCTCATAATCAGGTGATCGAACCTGCCGATGGGCTTTTGCGTAGCGCAAGTAGCCCATCTGCCGAAAGCGCGTAACGCTGTTCAGTACCCTGATACATCACATCAAGCAGCAGCACATCCGCGCCAGAGAACGCTCTGCCACATTCGCCTAAACACGGCGACGGAAATCTGCTGCTTTACAATCGTTACTGAAAAGGTTACGTTCGCCGTCGATAAAGCAGATTGACATCACTAACATCCCTCCTATACGCCTCTGGTAGAATCATCAGTAGCAGCTAGTCATGGAGGTAAACGCCTATGTTACAACTTCAAATGCGCGATATTCAGCAGCTTCTGACGGACGCCGATGGGGATGTGCTGTCCTTGTATTTGCGGGTTGATCCGGCTGATCGGGAAAATCAGGCCCAATCTCCCGCGTGGAAAATCCGGCTGAAGAATGCCCGGCGCGAGATTACCGCTGATCTGACCGACGATGCGGCGCGCGAACGGTGGGCGGTGATTGAACGACGTCTCGATGATTTTTTGACCGATTACACACCCTCTGGCAAGACGCTGGTGCTGTTCATGGGCGCGGATCTGCTGCAAACCTATACGCTGCCTGTGCGCCTTGAACCCGACTATGCCTATGGCAAGCCGCTGGTCGCGCCGCTGTTGTGGGCGCTGGACGAATACGAACCTTACCTGATTGTGCTGGTCGATCAAGACCGGGCACGCTTCTTGAACGCATTTCTGGGCACAGCCGACGAACAGGGGGAAATGGCTATCGACCTTGATTATGATTGGGCAGAAAAGACGCTGATGCCTGCCACATCCGCGATTGCGCCGAGCGGCGGCCCCGGCCTCGGCATCAAACACGGCAGCCATCGTGATCGTTTTGACCAGATGATTGATGCTCATATCAAGCGTTTCTATAAAGATGTGGCAGAACGAGTTGCAGAACTGGCGAAAGAACGCGATACCAGCCGGATTATCATCGGCGGTAATGAGCAGTCCGCCCATGCTGTGCGTGATGCGCTCAATTCACACAACCGTTTGCACATCGTCGCCCTCGTGCCGATGGATATGACTTCCAGTGTCGATAGTGTGCTCGAACGGGTGCGTCCACATGCTGAAACCTATGAGCAACAGCAGGAAATGGCACTGGTTGACCAACTGGTGAATGTGGCAAAGGCCAGCGGTCGGGCCGTGTTGGGTAAGGAACGGGTACTCGATGCCTTAAAGCGTCAGCAGGTCGAACTGGTGGTCGCGCCCTGGCCTATGCGCGATGCGGCGCTGGCGCAAGACCTGCCCACACTGGTGCTGAATGTGGGCAATGAATTACAACTGGTGCATGGTGAAGCCGCCGAACGCCTGAAGCGCGAAGGCGGACTCGCCGCCCGGCTGTATTATACGGTCTAATCCTGTCCGCCGCTCCCACAGCCCGCTGCCAATGGGCTAAAGCCACATTGTCGAAATGGATCGGGTGTCGGTCATGTGTAGGGCGATGAACCAATCGCCCTATTTGTCTAACTGGAACTGCATCCGGTCATAGTAGATGCGTTCGCCTGCAAATTTGCCGACATCCGGGTCCCAGGGGAAGTGGCAGGTCATTGGGCATCATGCGCCAGTGAATGTCACCACGCACGATATAGCGCATACCGTTGCAC
Source organism: uncultured Anaerolineaceae bacterium (assembly GCA_964614375.1). Classification (GTDB taxonomy): domain Bacteria; phylum Chloroflexota; class Anaerolineae; order Aggregatilineales; family Phototrophicaceae; genus CAZTLI01. The sequence continues at coordinate 287 of CAZTLI010000257.1, read as the reverse complement.
ATCTCGCCCAACGGTTAAACTTGCAGCGGTGCATCTTCGGTCATCAGCCTCAGATAAGGGGCAGCATATGTCCATTCCTCATCACTTGCGTCACCCGGCTATGCGTTTCTGTTCATACCTCCACTGGCGCAATTTCACCTGGCAAAGTGCATAACACGCTCGCACCTGCGGCGCGTTTCAGAGCGGGTAAAGGAAAAGCAAAAACCAGCCCGCCCGGACTGGTTTGAGGTGATGACTGTGGCAGGATTCGAACCTGCAACCAATGGATTAAAAGTCCACTGCGCTAC
>CAZTLI010000256.1:0-7766 GCA_964614375.1 uncultured Anaerolineaceae bacterium | reverse complement strand
GCGCAGTCGATTGTGTTGTTTATCCTGGTGATTGGCATCACCTACCTGCAATTCCGCACCACCGGACGCCGGGTATCGTATGGAGCATAGCTTATGTCGTCACTAAATCAGGAAAGTACCTATGCCCCGGTCTATGACGCTGTGGTTGCCAAACGCAAACGGCAGCAGGGGTCATGGCTGCCTAAACGCTGGTATGTGCATGTTGGTTTGTGGATTTCGTGCCTGATTGTGGGCTTGCCGCTGCTCTATGCGATGCTGGTTTCGACCCAGAACAACGCCCAGGTGACCAATTTTCAGCTTATACCGGGCGAATCGTTCAATACCAATTTACAAGCGGTGATGGTCAACCGCAATCTGGGACGCTTCATGGTTAACAGCACCATGCAGGCTATCGTCGTCACGGTTGGCAAGACGGTGCTGTCGCTGCTGGCGGGTTTGGCGTTTGTCTACTTTCGCTTTCCCGGCAAATGGATTGTGTTCGCGTTCGTGCTGATTACATTGATGATGCCGACGGAATTTTTGATTATCGCGTTGTTCCGGGTTGTATCCGGCTTTGGTTGGGGGGATACATTTTACGCCATTACCGTACCGTTCCTTGCCAGCGCGACAGGCGTCTTTTTATTCAGGCAGCACTTCGCCAACATTCCAGTCGAATTGCAAGAGGCCGCAGCGCTGGACGGCGCGACACCGCTGCAATTTCTGTATCGCATCCTCATCCCCATTAGCTGGAACACCATCGGCGCGCTCGCGGTGATTCAGTTTGTCTATGTGTGGAATATGTATGCGTGGCCGCTGCTGATTATCAACAACGAATCGCTGCAAGTGGTGCAGGTCGGATTGGCTTCACTGCAAAACTTCGACGGCGCGCTGACGTATGGCCCGATGATGATGGGCGCGGTGGTCGCCAGTATTCCGCCCGTGATGGTGTTTATCCTGCTGCAAAAGCAGTTCATGAGTGGATTCGCCGTCACCCGCGATAAATAGCATTAAATAGCATAGATGGGTCATCCATCACTGAAATTGGGGCGAATCGAAGGGCGTTCGTCCCTTTTAGTTGGATTAAAGCCGTTCATAAATACGGAAGCTGTCGGCCTCGTCGCGGATGAGGGCATCGGGCGCATAGCGCATCACCACCCACACGCTCCACACATCGCCAACAGCCCCGCCGGTATTGATGACCATACACACCCCGGCTAGCCATAAAAGGGGTTCGGGCAAAAACAGCATCAGCAGCAAACACAAGCCTGTAATCACCACCAGCGGCGCGAGGGCGAAAACAATGAATGCCCTGCGCCCGAACAGTCCTTCGTCTGTCGTGGCATAGAGCACAAATTTCGTCGGTTTTGCGCCATAACGGGGTTGATAACCCGCCCACTGAATCGCGAGGCCATGTATCCACTCATGCAGCAGCAGCACACCCACCATGCCCGACAACAGAACCCAAAACGGCACGTCGATGACCGGAATCGTCGGACGCAGGGCATAGACCACCTGGGCCCACACATGCGCCAATAGCAGCCCGGGCAGCGAAAACAACGCCCCAACCAATTGCAACGTCCAGAACGACGAACCGGATGTCAGGCGCAAATGCTTGACTTCAACATAACCCGATGGCAGCGACAAAATAGGTATTGGGCGATTGAACATGGCAAAACATCCTTGTATGTGACCCGCATCGCTAATCTATGCTATCGATCATCAGCATACTTGATTTATGCGTGTCGCACCAACAACCGCCTATGAGCTTGCCAGCGCCTGTTCAACCGCCATCCGCAGGTCTTCGTAACCCGACAAAAACACACGCTGACCATTCACCAGAAAGGTGGGGGTGGCATTCAGCCCCAATTGTTCGGCGCGCCGCTGGTCATACGAGACCGTGTTGCGATGTGTACCCGCTTCGTAGCAGGCGCGGACAATATCGGCGTCCAAACCGACTTGTTGGGCTGCGCTCACCAGGGTATCCGTCGATGGAATGCCGTCCGTTGGGCTGAATTGGGTATAGAAAATGTCGTGAATCGCCCAGAAAAATCCGTTGCCCTGATCCAGCGCGCATTGGGCAAACTGGGCCATTGCATTGTCATAGCGGGGGCTGATCACCGGTAAATCGCGGAATACGACGCGGATTTGACCGGGAAAATCTTCAAGCAGGCGTTCGATGAAACCCTGTTGATGAACAAGGCGGCAGCTCGGACACCCATACGCGCCATATTCGATGACGGTGACAGGCGCATCGGGACTGCCTAACGCCGGGTCGAGGTCATAGCGGGCCTGCTCCTCGGCAGTGGGCGCTGGCGCAGCGGATAACAGTAAAATGACAACGACTATCGCGAAAATACTCGCGCCAACCAATCCGGTCAGCCAGCGTTGACGGCGTTGGAACTGCTGCCGCTGCTGCTGGCGATCTTGTGCAGACTTGCGTTTTGCCATCTTTGTATTGCCCTCCACTGTGCCAAAGGCTTGTACAGAATACATATATCCGGTTACTTGAGATGGATATGCGGTGAATGCAATGAGTGTATGCCGGCGAATGACGGCGTGCTCATCGGCCTCTAATCGGGTTATTCGTCGTCACCATAAATCCGTGTATCGGGATAAAAAGCCGCCCACGCGAACCAGAAATGGGGAAAGGCGTTGAACTGGCGCAGTTGACTGCCCGCGAGTTCACCGTCGATAGCCTCGCCAAATAGATTCCATGTGCTGCCGGTTTGTTCATCGGTGACGACGCCTGCTTCATCGGCGACAAAGGTCAACACCTGCCCGTCCAACTCGCGGTCGAACAATCCGGCAGTGCCCACATCGTCCGAGGAATTAATAATGACCGAATCAAGCGCGCTGAAGACGCCCGGCTGCCAGAACGCAACCACATCGACGCCACCGACGCTGTCGTTAATGACTATCCGTTCGCTCAATATGGCATACGGATAGGCGATAGATTCGCCACCGACAATGCCCGCAAGGACGCGACTGGTCGGGTGCAGGCGGTCATCTACATTGCTGATGAAGCCCGGTATGGGGCCAGTATCGTCATAGCCGCCATAGGGATTTTCACCATAGGGGCGGTTGATGCCGGTATCGCGTGACATCACCTGCCCATCGGGATAGCGTTCGGCAAATTGACCGAAGCCAATCACGCGCGAGGGCACAATGTCTAAGAGGGCGCCGGTATACGTGCCGACGATGCCTTCGCCCGTGAACTGCTGCCACCAGCTTTGCGTTTCGCGGTCATACATAATCAGGTCGCTGTTTCGCAATTTGCCAGACACACTGAACAATAACGTTTCGCCCGCAACCCGGCGGTCAAAGACGATGGAACTATTGCACAGCGGGCAAAATGTGACGGCAATCGGCACATCGTTAAGCGTATCATTGGCGATTTCGTGCCAGGTGAGGATTGCCAGGGGATAGGCGCGGGCTTCGCCATCAATGTCTACGGCAATCACCGGCGATTGATCGATCAGCCATTCCGACGCCGACTCAATCGTTTCCAGCGCGGGGTCATCAATGGCGATGATGCCAACGCGCGTGCGGGGGACGATGACATCGCGGATTTCGTCATAGATGCCCTCGACATGCTGGCAAAAATCGGTTAAATCCCATTCACGGGTATCCAGATTGGTCGGTTCACACGAGTCGTCCTGCGCGTGCAGGCGCGCAAACGACAGCCCGGTGACCAGCAAAATCAATAAACCGAAAAAGATGCGATACTGTCTGCTTTCCATAGTCATAAGTCCTGGAATATACGGTCATGTTTGTTATAGCTATAGAAGCACTTCTTGACGCAAATCTTACTGAAATTACAGCGAAAATTAGATTAATCTATGTCAATGTTTAGGCAAGGTAAATTAACGTAATCTTATATTATCTCATGCAAAGCTTACGGGATTATAAAATCCAGCCGCTGCTGACTACCGACCAGTCCACACCAGACCATTGTGCTTGACTTCCCCCCCTGCCAGCGGGCATGATGAACAGCGGTCAAACATGCTAAAGGTGCAGTCGATGTATATTCCGCGTAAACGTCTGTTCTGGGCCGTCAGTCTGGGTCATTTCACCAACGATACTTTCATGTCAATGGGGCCGGTACTGCTGGCCTATTTGAGTGTGACCCTGCTGCCCATGACCAATACCCAGATTGGCTTCGCGGTCAGCATCGCACAGTTGATGGGTGCGATTAGTCAACCCTTGTTCGGCTGGCTGGCGGATAAAACAGGCGGGCGCTGGTTGGGGTCGATTGGCGTCGGTTGGACCGTCTCCATGCTGGCACTGGCCTTGCTTGGCGCACAAACGGGTGTGTATCTGCTGATGTTCATTCCCTACGCCCTGCGCGCGTTGGGCAGCGGCGCATTTCATCCGGTAGGGGCCTTACACGCGGCAGAAAGCGATGACGCACGAATCGCCAGCAATATGGCGTTTTTCTTCCTGATGGGGCAGTTTGGGCTGGCCTTTGGCCCCGCCATCGCGGGCATTTTGCTGGATATGGCGACGGGCAGCGCGGTCAGCACAGCCCTCGCACCCTTTTTCGCCCTGGCACTGGCGGCGTTGATTCCCGTCATTTTGATGATTATCAGCATCCCCGCGTCTACGGCACACAAAGCCAACCACATTCCCACAGTTGATGGGGCAGACCGTCCCCCAGTCCGCGCCATTATGATGGGACTGCCGTGGAAGGCATTTGGCATTCTGGGCGTAATGGTCGCGCTGCGGGGTCTGGCGCAACCCGGTTCGGTGACGTTTATTCCGGTGCTGTTTCAAGAAAAAGGCTGGGACCCGACCCAATATGGCTTGATTACCAGTTTCTTCTGGCTGGCATCGGGTTTTGCGGGCGTGGCCTTTGGACAACTGGCAGACCGTTATGACCGCCGCCGGGTGATGATGTGGAGCTTGCTCAGTGGTGCAATCGCGTTTTTCCTGCTGCCCCTGTTCGATAACGGTATCGCTTTCGTTTTGGCGATACTGGCGGGCGGTTTGACAGGCGGTTCACACAGCATCATCGTCGTGCTGGCGCAGGAATTGATTCCCGCCAGCAAAGGGCTGGCATCGGGCACGATTCTCGGTTTCATCTTCGGCACGGGCGCGCTGGGCAGCCTGATTATGGGCGGTTTGTCCGATGTCATTGGCTTGAGCGTCACTTTTCAACTTGCCGCTGTCACCACCGTCATCGCGGGACTGCTGACACTGGCGCTGCCCGCCCACGCCCAGGAAAAACCCAAACACATTTCACTGGATGACGCCGAACCGGCTGCCGACACGTTGTAGCGCGTGACCACCCCGTTTCGTCCCCTTCTCTAGCGGTATTATTGAATCGTATACTTTCTGTTGTCATTCCACCTAAATACAGGTAACATGTGACACCATATGCAGGTTATACCAGGTCTTTTAACAACCTATCTTTAGTTTTCCTTCGGGAGGGGCATCTATCCAGATATAGATGCAAATGTGTATGTTTCATAAATTGTTACCGCTTCAATTGCCATACCAAAGCCGACGGATCACGGTTTACGTGATTCTCTGTGGAATCTTGCTGCTGACGGGGGCGGTAGTTTTATCGCAAGATGAATCCACGTCCGATACACCCACGCAGATTCCCATCGCCTTCACCCAGGAAAGGCTCGATATTTCCCCTAATTTTTACACGTCACTGGTGATTAGCCCCGATAACCGGCTCTATGCAGGGACGATCATGGGGCAAATTGTGCATTGGCGCATCAACGACGATGGCACGCTGGATGACGAACAGGTCATTGACCTCTATGAAGAGCGCATCATCATCGGTATAGTGTTCGACCCCGAATCGACGCCGGACAACCCCATTCTGTGGATTACGCATAATTGGGGCAGCTTGACCGATGCGCCGAACTTCACAGGCGCGATTGACCGCCTCACCGTGACCGATTATGGGACAGAGGATGCCGAATGGACGGCACAACCCGTCATTATCGAACTGCCGCGTTCGGTGCGTGACCATCTCTCCAACAGCCTCGCCTTTGGGCCAGATGGCGCGATGTATCTGATACAAGGCAGCACATCGGCAATGGGTGACCGGGATGCCGGTTGGGCACTGCGGCCTGAAACGTTGTTGAGCGCGGCTGTTCTGCGGATTGATACAGTGGCGCTGCTCGAACGCGACGACCTGCCGCTGAGTGTCCGAACGGGTATCTTGAACGACGACGGCACGCTGGACGATGACATGAACTTCGGGCTTGGCGACCCCCGTCTGGCGGAAAATGACCTGTACGACCCGCTGGCGCCGGATGCCCCCGTGACAATTTATGCGACGGGTTTCCGCAATGCCTATGATTTGCTCTGGCATAGCAATGGGGAACTCTATGTCCCGGTGAACGGGTCGGCACAGGGCGGTAACGCGCCCGGCACACCCGACGACCTGCCCATCCAATGTCAGAATCGCATTGATTCGGCCTTTAACGGGGCGTATAGCTTCCCGTCTGTACCATCGGCACGCAACATCGACGTACAACCCGATATTTTGACGCGGGTTGTTCAAAATGGCTATTATGGACACCCGAACCCGATGCGCTGCGAATGGGTCGCGCATGGCGGTAATCCCACGGCGGACGCCGATCCGGGTCAATTTGGCAATCATTACAGCATTGGCCTGCAACCAGACCGCAACTATCGCGGGATTTCGTATGTGTTCAATTTCAATGCGTCGGCGAATGGCGTGATTGAATACCACAGCGATACCTTTGGCGGCGCACTGCGCGGCAGCCTGCTCATCGTCCGTTACAGTGTTGGTCAGGACATCATCATCCTGCATCCGGGATCGCCCAACATGGACATTGTGGGTGTGCAGGAAGATGTCCCCGGTTTTACCGAACTCGGCAGTCCGCTTGACCTGGTTGAAGACACGCGCAGCGGCAATATTTACGTCAACTCGACAACCGAATCGACGATTATCCTGCTGCGTCCCGACGAATCCGGCGAACCCATCCCGGTTGTGCAGCCCACGCTGACGATTGTGCGCTTTAATCGCACCTGGTTCTATTTGATGGTCGCAGGCACGGTGGTCTTTGGTGTGTGGAGCTTGTTCTCGCTATGGATGTTGTGGCGACGGCGCAAAGCAGGCCAGCCCCTGCGTGAATTGTTCATTATCTGTGCCTTGGTGGGCGTGATTATCGCGGGATTTGTGGGCTTTATCGGCTTTGAGCATAAATTTGGCAATGACGTGTTCTCCCGCGAAGTGATTGAATCGTCCGCAGCCGCAGCCGCCGACCAACCTGTCACGGATAACGGCCAGTCGGAGAATATTGGCGACTTAACGCCTATCGAACGTGGTGAAATCCTGTATCAGCAGACGTGTGCCCCCTGCCATGCCGAGAATGCGGGCGGTGTGACCGGACTCGGCCCCGGTTTAGTCAATAACGCATTCATGAATGGGCTGGACGACGATGGGCTGGTTGCTTTCATCATCGAAGGGCGGGATGTGCTGCATCCTGATAACACGACCAACGTCGCGATGCCCCCGCGTGGTGGCAACCCATCATTGACCGACGAAGATTTGCACGACATCGTGGCTTATCTGCGCGGGCTGGAATAACGACGATTGCAGTAAGGCACGCTTGCCAGTAAACAGTCGGTTGGGATAGCGCCTCGCCGACTGTATTTTTTTGTGCTACCCGATGCAGCCCCGCCGAACGATGCAGCCAGTGCGGTGGATTTCTTTAGTTCGTGACGCTCCCCACGAATAAATTCTGGGGCTTCTGTTGCACGCTTGCCCCAACGGGCTACGTTATGCAACACGGATGCGT
>CAZTLI010000255.1:0-7782 GCA_964614375.1 uncultured Anaerolineaceae bacterium | reverse complement strand
TCGCTGTGACTGACGATATTGTGGTCGAGCTTCTGGGCATCAAGAGGCGATTTCGGGTTCATTTGTTCCAATCGCTCCGCGGTAGCCTTGAGCACATCACTAACCTCTAAACCGACCATTTCGCGAATGAAGTAATGGCGAGTCGTCTCGTCCATGCGTGAACCATTCCAACCCAAATTGTCACATAATACTTGCCACAATTCAACATCAGCCAATTGATCGGGCAGAATCGTGTTCGATTTCAAGGCGTCGTCAAGATCATGCGTATTGTAGGCCAATTCATCCACGACATTGGCAATCTGGGCCTCCAGGCTCGCCCGTGTTTGTGCATCAAATTCACTCAGTTTGCTAACATCATACTCAGTTTCGTGTTTGGCGATGCCTTCAAGTGTCTCAAAGGTCAGGTTCAGGCCATTCCATTGCGGATAGCGGTGTTCAAGTTCGGTCACCACACGATAACTCTGATGATTGTGATTGTATCCGCCATGGGCTTCGGTCAAGGTATTTAAGACCTGTTCGCCCGCATGTCCAAAAGGCGGATGACCGAGATCATGGGCGAGACAAATTGCTTCCACAAGGTCTTCATTGAGTGCCAGCCCGCGCGCGATGGTGCGACCAATTTGTGCCACTTCCAGCGTATGCGTTAAGCGCGTGCGATAATAATCGCCCTCATCATTCACAAAGACCTGGGTCTTATATTCCAGACGCCGAAATGCGGCTGAATGAATAATGCGGTCGCGATCGCGCTGGAATGCGGTGCGATAGAGTGGTTCCGGGTCGTGATGGCGGCGCCCCTTGCTTTTCCCACTCAACAGGCCATAGGGCGCCAGCACATGGGCTTCATTTTCCTCTAATTTTTGACGTGTAATTAACATAAATGTGCTCGATACATCTGAGTTCGTGCGCGATTAAAGTATCTCAATTTAAACGAATCTGATGGATGATAGCAAGCGGTGTTATGAAGATGCGGTGTTCAGCCACGCGCGCCACTGGTCTGGAATGCGACCTACACGCCCATCATGTGAAACGACAATGTGCTTACTAAACCCGGTCACGAGGACATCCTCCGTCTTTACAGCGACAATTTCATAACCGAAGGTGAGTTGACGACTCTTTAAATCCTCTATCCAACAACGCACGGTGATTTTGTCGTCATATCGCGCGGGTTTTAGATACCGCGCCCCGACTTCACTGACCACCAGATAGTATCCTGTACGCTCAAACGCGGCATAGCTATCACCCCGCTGCCGGATATAATTGCTGCGGCCTTCTTCAAAGTAGACGATGTAACTGCCGTGATGGACGACGCCCATCGCATCTGTTTCGGCATAGCGCACATGAAAGGTGGTCTCAGACATCACGCTGTTATCAGATGGCAACTTGCCCTCCAACCAATAGCCTTCAAATAGATTGCAACAATAACATTGGATGCTGTCCACTGCAATAGACAACGACTGAGCATCATTTGGGCTTATGACGACGCTCTAATTCGCCATAGACATCATCCAGCGTGATGTCGAGGTCAGCCATCAATACCAGCGTGTGATAAAACAGGTCAGCCAGTTCAGCCACCTGTGATTCGCGTCCTTGCCCCAGTGCGGCGACGACGACCTCCACCGCTTCTTCACCCACTTTTTGGGCAATCTTGTTGGTGCCACGCGCAAATAGCGCACTTGTATAACTTTCGGAAGACGGATTAACTTTACGTTCGTGAATGATGGTTTGGAGGCGGGTGAGCATATCAAGCATCATCAGCTTCGCCTAACGCAGAAAGCGGACGATAAAAACAGGTTACCTCACCCGTATGACAGGCAGGGCCAGCAGGTTCAACCAGTATCAACAGCGTATCCGCATCACAATCCACCCGCACCGCGCGCACTTTTTGGATATTGCCGCTGGTCTCGCCCTTATGCCACAGCGCTTGACGACTGCGACTCCAGAACACGGTCTCCCCTGTATCGAGCGTCTGTCGCAGCGATTGCCTGTTCATATAAGCCACCATCAACACTTGCTGAGAATCGGCATCTTGAATCACCGCCGGAATCAGACCTTGCTCATCCCATTTTAGCTGGTCAAGCATCACTCAGTATCTCCCATCCGGTCATCCGCATTGGAATGTTATGCTGTGCGAGATATTGTTTTAAGTCACCAATGCGAATTTCGTTATAATGAAAGATGGAAGCCGCCAGCGCCGCGTCTGCCCCACCATCGCGGAACGCATCAACAAAGTGCGACATTGCCCCCGCACCACCCGACGCAATCACCGGGATTGACACCGCTTCGGTCACGGCTTGCGTGAGTTCAATGTCGTACCCGGCTTTTGTGCCATCGCGATCCATACTCGTCAGTAAAATTTCACCCGCGCCACGCTCTTCAACTTCCTTCGCCCAGTCTACGGCCTCTTTATCTGTCGGGACACGTCCGCCATTGATATGCACAATCCACTTGCCATCGACACGACGCGGATCAATCGCCACGACGATACACTGGCTGCCAAATCCCCATGCGGCATCGTTAACAAGCTGGGGATTGCGAACAGCAGCACTGTTCATCGCGACCTTATCCGCGCCTGCTAATAACGTTGCCCGCACATCGTCTATGGTGCGAATGCCTCCGCCCACACAAAAGGGAATAAAGATGCTATCCGCCACATGCCGCACCATATCAAGCGTCGTATTGCGATTTTCGTGCGAGGCAGTGATGTCCAGAAACACCAGTTCATCTGCACCTTCACGGTCATAGATTGCCGCTTGCTCCACCGGGTCGCCGGCATCGCGCAGATTGACGAAATTGACGCCTTTGACCACCCGCGCATCTTTCACATCCAGACAGGGAATGATTCGTTTTGCTAACATCCGGCTTATCCTTTAGCCGCCAACAGCGCTTCTGCCAGCGTGAGTTTACCTTCGTATAGTGCCATGCCGATAATCGCGCCTTCTACGACTTGGCTGCGTGCGAGTTGATGTAGTTCCTGCATCCGCGTCACGCCACCAGAGGCAATCACTTGTAAGCCCGTACTGTGGGCCAAATCAATCGTCTCGTGAATGTTGACCCCTATCAGACTGCCATCGCGATGAATATCGGTATACAAGGCATATTTCACACCTTGTTGGGCGACCTCGCGTCCGAGTTGCGTAGGAGTCATATCCGTGACTTCGCGCCAGCCGTGCGTGGCAATTTTGCCATCACGCGCATCTAATGCGACACACAGCGCATCCGCACCGTATTTATCAAGGGCTTTTTGAACCGCATCGGGTTTTTCTATCGCCATCGTGCCCAGTACGGCACGGGTAACGCCACTATCAAGTACCCGCTTCAAATCCGTTATACTGCGGATTCCGCCACCAAACTGTATATTGACATCTAATCTGGCAATTTGCGCGACGATATTGCCATTGTCATTCGCAGCGGCAAACGCACCATCGAGATTGACAATGTGCAGCCATTGCGCGCCCTGTTCAATCCACTGTTTTGCCGTCGCAAGCGGATCGTCACTGAACGTCGTCTGGCGATTGGGGTCTCCCTCCCGCAGCCTGACCACCTTGCCACCACGCAAGTCTATTGCAGGATAAATATTCATCGTCGATCACATCCCTGTGTCATAATTCAAGAAATTACGCAGGATTTGCAATCCGGTACGCTGGCTTTTTTCCGGGTGAAATTGTACCCCAAACAGATTGTCGCGCTGCACAACCGCCGCAACCGTTACCCCATAATCCACTGTCGCAGCGACAACGGTGTTGTCAAACGGTTCGCAATAGTAGCTGTGGACGAAGTAGGCATAACTTTCGGGTTCAATTTCAGTTAAGAGGGATGAGTCGACACATTGCTGCAATTGATTCCAACCGATATGTGGCACTTTTAGACCGGGCTGGTCTGGAAAACGCCGCACCACCCCTTTTAGTAACCCCAGGCCTTTGTGCTCACCCATTTCCTCGCTGCGTTCAAACAAGAATTGCATTCCAACACAAATACCTAAAAATGGCTTACCCGCATAGACCGCATCTTTTATCGGTTGAATAAGCCCTTGTTTTTCTAACTGCTGCATTCCCGCGCCAAACGCACCGACCCCCGGCAAAATGAGTTTGTCTGCACCGCGCAATTCATGCGGATGCCGCGCCACCCGCATACTATCTACACCCAGATGCGTCAGCGCGTGCAATACACTCCGCAAGTTACCCGCACCATAATCAATCACAGCCAGCATAGCATACATACCCCCTTAAAAAGAAAAATCCCGCATCACAGCGGGACGGTCATGATCATAATATAACCAACATCTACAACCAAACCAGCACTGGATGCCCCTTCAACGTGGATTTGGGTTGATGCTGCTGCATACACATGACGAAATACCTCTCAATCAATATCGGCAGTATAGCAGGATGAAAGACACATTGTCAACGTTGCAGTGCCTGTTACAATGGGTAAAAGTAAACCGTGCAATTTGTGAACCACTTGGATGCTAAACCATCCAACCCATGATGATGAAGGAGATGTCTCATGAATCCGACGATTGCGCTACTATCTGATTTCGGGACTCACGATTCGTATGTAGGCGTGATGAAAGGCGTGATGCACGCGATTTGTCCAGAGGCGACCTTTATCGACATTACCCATGAGATTCAGCCGCAAAATGTCCGTGAAGCGGCCTTTTCGCTTATGAATAGCTATCAATTCTTCCCGGATGGCACCGTCTTCGTGGTGGTGGTTGACCCGGGTGTAGGCAGCGCACGTAAACCCATCGCGGTTCGAGCGCGCAATTTTACATTCGTCGCGCCCGATAACGGTATATTAACCTATGCGCTAGAGTCTATCGGCACACCATTTACGACTTATGAAATAACCGAAGCAGCATATCGACTCCCGCAGGTGAGCAATACCTTTCATGGGCGCGATATATTCGCCCCTGCCGCCGCCCACATTGCGCGCGGTGTCGGCATTGCGGATTTAGGCAAACACTGCGAGAGCATCAAAACCCTGCCCACGCCAGAATTCATCATTGATGGACAACGGATTACAGGCGAAGTGCTGCATATAGACCGGTTTGGCAACGTGATTACGAGCATTGGGCATCTCCATTGGATGTCGCCCAAACGCTTGACTTTAAAACCCTGTTTTGGCAACCTGCGTAATCCCATCCCGGTCTATGGCCCGGAATCGACCATATCTATCTATCAGCAATCGATTGAAGGCATCAGTCCGGCCTATCATGAAGGGATACGGGGTGAATTGATGATGCTCGTCGGCAGCAGCGGCTTCTTAGAAGTGGCAATTAATCAAGGAAACGCTGCCAGACGATTAGACATTGGGGTTGGCGAACGGGTGACATTGGCATTGGCAGAAGTGAAATCGGGGTTATTAGAGTGAGAGCGGCGCAAGTTAACGATTTGCGGCCTGACGCCCGCGTACCCGTTCATCACCAACGCGCTGCGTGATTCCGAGTAAATCGGTATGTTCCAACAGGCCAATGGCATATTTGCGGGATGTATTGAAGTGGTCACGCAGTGCTTTTGCGGTGATACTGCCATCGCGCTCAATCAAATTAAGTATCGCCGCGACCATCTGTTCATAGATCGGTCGCGCGAATATCACATCCGGCTGAATTTGTACAATATCACCTAAATCAATCAACGCTCGCAGCACATCCTCCCCTACGATGTCCACTGCCTCCGCATACGACGGTGGCGTATAGGGGGCAGACTCCATGTGTTCGACCAGTGCGGCAATCGCCTGGTCTTGCGTATCGGTAAAGCGCACCCTGTGGTCAGACAAACGTAATAATCGCCCGTCATCGACCACATCTGTCTGCATATCCAATAGCAAATTCAATGTCGCATTTTTGACACCCAGACGACTGCGAAGTTCCTCCCGCGACATCCCCAACTGTAATGGATTCGCATGGTGATATGCGCTAATTTCCTCAACCATCCGGCGTTGTAGTGTGTTGTATGTACTGGAAGCCTGCAATCGTCCATCACTAAACTGCACCAGCAAGCGGTTGTTCAGTCCGTCCTGTATCGCTGCTTGTAACGCCGTTTCTGAATAGCCTACGACCTTCTGTAGCAGGGGCAGTTTGATGGGTTCAATCGCGTCCGCAGCCTGTGCCACTCGTTCCGCTGGACTGCCCTGCATTCGTGTTTCCAGGTGTTGGATGACTTCAGGGCGAAAACGCCGCCACCGTCTACCCGGCGCGGGATTAACCACGACCCCGCCGCCAATTGTCTGTGCGGGTGACGGATAGCGCAGGATGAAGCGGTCATGCTGCGTCAGCGGCAAGGGATTATCCAAACGCACCTGCAACCAGCCCTCTGCACCGGGTTGCAGAGTCTCATCATTGAGCAATCGCACACGCCCGCTGGTTTCCGCCGCGCCGCAAAAGAATTTAATCTCGGCATTGTGTTTGAGGGGACGGTCTATGTCTGGTAAATGACGGAAATACACATCAACCAATCTCGTCGGGCGGAGTTGCCCAACACGACTGAGCATGTGCCCGCGTGTAATCGCGCGTTTTTCAATACCCGTGATATTAACCGCTACACGACTTCCGGGGTGTGCAACTTCGACACTCTGTTTGTAACTTTGCAAACCGCGAATCCGCCCTTTGAGGCCAGACGGCTGAATTTCAACTTCATCGCCCACGCGCAAAGTCCCGCCGAGGAGTGTCCCGGTCACAACAGTACCAAATCCGCTGATTGTGAACACCCGGTCAATCGACAAACGCGGCGAATTATAATCCGGGCGAGGCGGCGTATCAGATAGCAATTGCGTGAGGATGTCTATCAATTGAGGAATGCCATCACCGGTATAGGCAGACACAGGTAAAATGGATACAGCGGCGAGGGTGGTCTTGTTTAATGCGTGCCGAATGTCATCTTCAACCAGGAGCAGCCAATCGGGATCAGAAACCATATCAGTTTTGGTGAGGACGACCAGTCCCTGTTCGATACCCAACAGGTCGAGAATCGCGAGATGTTCGCGGGTCTGGGGCATGACACCTTCATCCGCAGCAATCACCAGCAGCACCGCATCAATCCCACCTACCCCCGCCAGCATATTCTCGATGAAATCGCGATGACCGGGCACATCAACAATGCCCACTAATTCGTCATTTGGCAAAGTCAACCACGCGAAGCCGAGATCAATTGTCATTTCACGGGCTTTTTCCTCCGCGAGGCGATCCGGGTCGATACCCGTCAACCGTTTGACCAGTGTAGACTTGCCATGATCGACATGACCTGCCGTCCCAATCACGCGCATGGCTGGATCACTTCTCCACTTGCGAGGTCTCTACGTGTCATCAGTTGGTGTAGGGCCATTATTCACCGCGGGCAGTGTACCCGTACTGGTCGAGGTCGGGCTGGTGGGTTTCACCGTATCATACTCCAACAGCATCGCCTGATAGCGTTCGCGATACAGTTGAGCGCGTTCACGTTCTAATTTCCACAAGCGGGCAAGACTATCTTCGAGCGGGCGAATAGCTTCGTCTATGTCAACGACACGCTGTACATAGCGGTCAAATTCCTTGTCATGGTTGCGCCAGATTTCATCAGTCGAGAGGGTGAACTGCTTCCAGCGTTTCTGGTCATCGGCCTGCCAATCGTTCCATTCTTGTCGGAAGCGTTCCTCGCTCAAACGCTGCATTTCAGCCACTTCATTGATGCGCCGTTCCAAACGGTCGCCAATGCGTTCAAAGTCGTCAATAATACGTTTCATATAGCGATAGGCTTCTGACCATGTTTCAAAACGCACCAGATTGCTCTGCATCTCGTCATCATTATC
>CAZTLI010000254.1:0-7787 GCA_964614375.1 uncultured Anaerolineaceae bacterium | reverse complement strand
CATCTTGTCGTATAATGGACTCATTAAGCTGGATACAAGGTAGCATGGATGGATATTGGAGTCATATCAGATATACATGGAGATATAGACGCGCTCAACTCAGTTCTGGACAAGCTAGACCACATCCATAAGGTAGACCTCATCCTCTGTGCGGGGGATCTGGTGGGTCGGGGGCCGAACCCCGACGCAGTGGTGACGGTTCTCCGTGAGCGCGAGATACCCACTGTGAAAGGTAATCATGATGAGTGGTCGTATGGCCTCTCTGACGAAAATGTCGAATACCTCAAAGAGCTGCCGATTGATTGGGAAGCGGAGATCATGGGTGTCAAGGTCTTTATGTGTCATGGCAAGCCGGGGAATAACCTGTGGGGCTTGTATCGTGACCATCTATCGAAGACCTATATCAACCTGATGATGAGCGATCTGGGTGTGGATGTGATGATTACCGGGCACACCCATACGCCGTTGTATATGCGCGTGAAAGGCGGGTGTCTGATCAACCCCGGCTCGATTTACACGGTGAAGAGTGTGCGGCCTACGTCCCATACCTATGGTGTGCTGCATCTGCCAACGATGGAATTCGATCTGTATGACGTGGATGCGGAAGCGGTCAAGCCGCTGCCGATGTAGGTGTTAGGGATAGACAAACGTAGGCGTGGTTCGCGAACCACCCTTACGATTAATCAAGCCACGTAACGCATTATCATTCGCGCAACAATCAACCCACACGGAGTACCTGTGACGGATAAACCGCGCGTGCCGTATGAACACTATACGGACGAGTATTTTGATAGCTGGAATTACAGCGATAGAGGCATGGGGCGCTTCAGCATGTATTGGTTCGCCCGCCGCTACTATGCCGCGCTGGTGCGCCGCTATGCGCCGACAGGGGGCAAACTGCTGGAAATGGGTTGTGGACTGGGGCATTTGCTCGGTTTGCTGCAAGACGATTTCCAGTGTTATGGCGTGGATTTGATTGAACGCAGTGTGCGCGAGAGTCGGCAGAATGCGCCGCGTGCGGAGATTGTTCAGGGCGATGCGACGGATTTCAGCCGCTTTGCCGACGGTGAATTGAGCGCCGTCGTCGCGCTGCATCTCGTCGAACATTTGCCCGACCCCGAAGCGACGATACAGGGTGTCTATCGCATCCTGAAACCCGGCGGCCTGTTTTTGTTCGCCACGCCGCACCCGGAATACAGTTTCCGCCGTTATAAAGACCGCGAAACGGACGCCATCGGCAAAGACAAGACACACATCAATTGTCATCCACCCGATGTCTGGCGCGCGTGGTGCGAAGCGGCTGGATTTACGGTCATCAAGCAATTTGGTGATGGGTTATGGGATGTCCCTTATTGGCCGCTAGTGCCGAAAATGGTGCAGTTCGGGCTGTTCGGCTTCCCGGCATTTTTGCAGGTCATCACCCGCACGACGTGGATACCCCTGCGCTACGGTGTCAATCAGATTAATATTGTGAGAAAATAGCGATTCGCATTGCAGCTTGCGGCGAATTAAAACGCACGAACGGCTGTCCGGTTTCAACAACACCTGGTCTGGCAGAGAGCGTTCTATCAGCGCTCTTTCAGCCCTTTTGCTGGGCCTCCGTGCGTAACACCTGTTACTTGCTGACCGCAGGCAGCACATCATAGTGGATGACGGTCTCTTCCATTTCGAGCAGATAATCGGCGTCTTCGGGATAGTAGTGCGCTTTATCGAGGGGCGTGCCCGCGAATCGCTCGACAGCCGCCAGCGACTCCCACAACGTCATCAGCAGGAAGTGGGCCTTGTCGCCTTCAATCCGGCGCATGACATAAACTCCGGCATTGCCTGCCGTCGCCTGATAGTGTGGGATGCCCGTTTTTTGCAGATAGTCGTAATAACTGTCGGCTTTGTCAGCAGGTGTCACCCCGTGCCAGAATCGCGCAATCATGTCACTCCACTTTCAAATTTTCGCGCACCTGTTTATCGCGATTCACACGCCAGATTTTCGAGTCGAGATAATAGTGCTGCATTGCCCAGCCCGTGAGGAAGGCGGCAAAAATCTTCTCGCCCAATCCAATCTCCGCCGGGTCAGCCACGCCCGCCATCATCGAAATGCCGTTGAGAAGTACCTGATCCATCTGTAACCCGGTCAGGCTCTGAATGAATTCTACCCAGGGGCCTTTATACAGCGCGAAGGTGAAGATGAGGCCGATGAAGATATATATGGGCAGGCTGGAAAAAATGCGTTTGGCGAGTGTGAAGCCCGGGCGTTCTTCTTTGGGATATTTGGTCGTGCCATAACTCCACATGATGCGGTGATATTGCAAATTGTGGCCTATCGTCACCATCGGCACGAGGAAAATCACCAGCAGCGGGTTGGAAAATACCACCAGATGCAGCGGCAAAATTGAGAACAGGAACAGCAGTTTGCTGCCATTGACCGCCCTACCCAGGCGCCAGCGATAGACCTGCCAACCGATATAGCCAATCACCGCGCCCAGATACACCAGCCACGCCAGCGGATACAGGATGCCGCCGATGCTCAAATCACCAATAATCGGCGCACGCAGACCGAGGTCAGGGAAACCGGGCGTGTCACTGTAAAAGGCGCTGGTCATGAACATGATCAGCGGCAGATACAGGCTGAGGTTGAAAAACCACGTATCGACCTTGTTATTGGTCGGGTCGTCAAAGTCGTTGTTGCGGCGTTTATACAGGCTGAAAAATCCCCAATGCTGGCGTACCACATGATAATAGGCCCACAAACGGAAGAATACGAAATAAATCAACCAGCCGAAGTCCAGCCAAAACTGGGATAGCTGCACACCCGTCGGTTCGAGTAATGCGCCGAGCAGGTAGGGCACAAAAATGAAAATCGGGCCAAAGGCGAACCACAACCACGAACGTTTGAGATATTTACCACGCACCTCACGTTCATCGGGGTCGAAGAAGGTGCGGGCCAGCGTCGCGAAGACGTGCGGCGCGTCAATCAAATACGCCCAACTGAGCACGACCAGCAGTTCCAACGTGATGTCAATCTGGATGCCGCCCAGCGTCAGCGACCACACGACTCCGGTCAGCGGGTCATCGGGCACACGACTGGCAAGCGCCAGCACAATCGCGATATACAACCAGCCCGCCAGCGCCGAGCCAATATACCAGACCAAATCTTGCTTGCGATTGATAATCCAGTTCCAGCGGACTTCCCCGCGCGTTTCAATCGTGGGTGATACTGTCGCCATGTATAAATCCCTGCATGATGTGTTTTGTGATTGCGCTTAATATACACGGTGTCTCATATTTTCGCCAAATGCGGGAAAGACATAACGCAGAGTTAATGAGATAAGGGAGAAAAAGCGGGTTAGATAGCTCTATTCAAATCGGAAATAGGTCGTTGCGTGGTATTTCAAAAATTGCTGTTCCGGCATGAACTTGTCTGGCAGTACAATTTCGTTTCCCTGATACTGAATAAGATTGGCCTCAGCACTGTCGTTTGGCAGATATGCTAAAATCTGCTGGCTGATGACGACCCGATATTGTACATCAACGGTGAGGTATCCGGTATCAAAAGCCTTATCATGCAATGCACATAGACAGAGACCATTGTGAGGATTGAGACGCAAATCTTCGCGATCCCGCCACGGTATGATATGGCTTGCAATCAATAGGCGCGGTATAGATAGCCCGCAAATGCAGCAGGTTGAACGATAATTCGACAAAATAGTTTCACGAAAGAAGCGTTGACCAACACGCACTTTAGTCATCCGTTCAACTTGTGTTGCAGCGTTAACTGCGTCTTCCCATTCAATCGACTCCGGTACAGGTTCTTCTAGCTTCTCTGCTTCTTCTTGTCGCAGTCGAGCAAGCAGCACTTCACTCTCCCATACAGTGTCTTCCCAATTGCGTGTAAATTCACGCCAAGCCTGTTCGTCTGTTTTGCTGCGGTTCGATAGCCCAGTTATGCCGCGTTTCTGTTGTTTGGGGTCAATCGACGCGAAATTACCCAACTTCATTGCAACAGCGCCGGGTGTCCTATCAATGAGTTTCGATAACGAAATGACATCGGGATTTCTGCTATGGAACAATCCAAATGGTAATTTGCAATATAAATTGAATACCAAGAGCAACTCATCATGCGTCCAATGTCGTCTCGCCATTAGTCTATATTCACTCTAAAAATGTATGGAGACGGTCTATCATACCATGAAAACTAACCCCACCGCACAACCCCGAAAGCGATTTGCGCGTATACTTAATGTGTACACAACACGGAGATTGAGCGCGCTATGGCTATAACAACGACGAAGCCCAATTACCGTCGGCGGGCGCTGGTGATGGCGCTGGTGGCGGGCGTGGTGGTTTATATTCTGTGGAATGTCCCGGCGCTGGAATTTATCGTGTCGCCGCTGCGGTTGTTCGTGACGTATGTGCATGAGGCGGGGCACAGTCTGGCGGCGCTGCTGACAGGTGGTCAGGTCCATGGATTCCTCGTCTCGCCCGATGGGTCGGGATTGGCGACGACGGCGGGCGGCACGCGCGCGATTGTGATTGCGGCGGGGTATCTGGGTGCGGCGTTTTTTGGCGCGGCGCTCTTCTTTATGGTCAATCGCTTGCCACGCGCAGCCGATGCCATTGCCTTCGCGCTTGGACTGGGCATGATTGCCTTCACGGTGCTGTTTGCCCGTCCTGACGAAGGGGGTGCAATCACGGCGTTGATTATCGGGGTGTTGTTCGGCGCGGCGCTGATGGTTGTGGGCTGGCGTGCCAATACACTGATTACGGTGCTGGTTTTAGATGTGCTGGCGATTATGACGGCGTTGAATGCCGTGCTTGATGTGTGGCTACTGGTGCAATATGCCGATGTTGCCGCGCGTGGATCGGTCACCAACGACGCGGCGACTTTCTCACGCGACATCGCCCCGGCACTATCGCCCGCAGTGGTCGCGTTTATCTGGTCGGGGACTGCCGTTGTGATGATGGGGCTGGCCATCTGGTTCGGGGTTGTGCGTCCGCTCAAACGCGAAATCAACGAATCGTATGACAAATTGACCGGAGAATAAGATTATCGCCGTCAATTTCTAGCCACTGTCCGTCTCAATCCACACGCCGTGCCAGCACCAGAATGTAGGTGCCGCGTGTGTTGGATACCCCTTCTGTACCCGTATAGCGCGTCGCCTCGATGTAATACACACCCGTATATTGCAGGACATAGCGGTCAATTCGTGCATTCCGTCCATCGCCGCTATCATCATTGGTCGCAACCGGACGCCGGTCATCATTCAAGATACGCACCACCGGGTCGAGGTCACCATCACCCCGATTCATCGACACCGTAATCGCCTCGCCTGCCCGCCCATAAAACGCATAAAAGACCGAGGGTGTCTCATCGCTGATGACGCCTGTTAATGTCGAACCATACGCTACCCGTTCAATCGTCGGGTCAACGCCATCGAAGATATTGCCCGAAGTCGTCAGTTCCAGCGTGAATTCACCTTCGGTTGCGCCATTTTCAAATTCAAAGCGCGTGGCGATGATATAGTATGTGCCGTCATTGGGGATGATAAAGTCGGCAATGAGCGCATTCCGCCCACTCCCGCCATCGTCATTCTCGATTAGTGGCAGTAAATTTTCATCCGTCAGAACGAGATAGGTATCCAGCAGTCCTGTACCCGCTTCTAAATCCATACGAATGGTGATGACATCATTTTCGAGCGCCTCAAACGTATAGTAACGGCGTGGATTGCGGGCGTTAATGGCGCTGCTGACGGTTTGACCGGGTGCGATGCGGATCGGTGCAGCGGCGGTATTGCCCAGACCACTGTTGCGCGCCTCTTCGAGCGTGAGGACGAAGCTGCCCGTGGTATTGCCCGCGACTTGTCCATAACGCGACGCCTCAATCACATACGTGCCATCTTCTTCAATGAATAAATTGCTGACCACAGCGTCGTTATTGGCTGCGCCAAACACATCATCGTTATAGGCGATGACGAAAAAATTGCCCTCAACGACACGAATCACCTGGAGATAGGGGTCTAGTCTGCCGGATTGACTTTGCATACGGATGTTGAGGATGTCGCCACGTTGGGCGTGGAAGGTGTAATAGACCTGTGGCTCGGCATTGGTAATCGACCCAAGGACGGTATCGCCATACCGCAGTACACTGCCCGACTCGGAACTGACACCCTCGCGCACCAATTCCAGTTCATAGTCGCCCGCTGTACTGCCGAGTCCATAACCAAAGCGTCCGGCGATGATGTAATAACGCCCACTGCTCGCAAGGCGTATCGTGGTAATGGTCGAATCAAAACTATTTTCACTATCGTCACTCGCGCCGAGTACCGTGCCGTCGGCTTGCATGATGACCAGCACCGGGTCGAGGTCACCACCGACCACACGCATTCGGACGCTGATGAATTCGCCCCGCAACCCGTCGAAATAATAGGCGGCGCGCGGCCTGCCATTATCAATCCGCCCGGAAATCACGTCGCCAAAAGCGATGGACTCGTCCGCCCCAAACGGCGCGGGTTCGGGCGTAGGCGTGGGGGTTGTGTCCTGCGCGGTTACAGGCAGGGTGAGTATGAACAGCAATAGCAAAAAGAATCGTCGTTTCATCGTTCAATCATTAGACAGGCTGGTGAATGTATTCGACCTAATTCTACCAGTAACACGTATTTCGCAACCGACGTTTGCCCGACAATACCCCCAAATTTGTGGGGTTGTGTCATCACAAGAACAGGCATAACCTGAGACTACAGCATTTTCTGTACTTAATTAAAATAGGAGAGGCTAATGAAAAAGCTACCCAATAATTCCGAATCGCATGGTCTGCCACTCCCAAAATCACCACGCGATAACCCATCAACCAGCAAGGACAACCCACCGCCCGACAAATCTATGCCCCCAAAACCACGTCCGTTTGACCTGACCGAACCGTTTCAAGAACGCGGGGTGTGGTGCTTCTGGCTCACCGCAGAACCGCATATTCAAGAATTTATCAGCAGCCTGAACTGCATTCTCGGCCCCAAATTCAATCCCAGCTATTTCCGGCAGCCCGGCGCGCGTGTGATGTACAGCCTTAGCCCACGCTATGACCACGAAGAAGCATGGGTGTGGATTCATGACGTGCTCCAGACCGAAACCAGCGAAGTGGAACTGTCGGATGCGCTGGAAGATGCCCTCCACGATGCCATCCAATCCTCGTAGGACTTCCAATAGGTGGATGACCGACAGCATATGATGTTGATGATAGGGGATGACGATAGGCCAATCCGCAGGGCGGTCACTGGTTGTCTATTGGTTGACCGCCAGCAATAACCAGCTGCAACATAGTTCACCCGTGCAGCTTGTGGGGATATAGGATGGGAACTACAAAGGCTAAACGCAGCCGTATTTCCTAGGCGCGAATTTTCTCTGGTGTGTGTTTTTTCGCGCCATACACCGCCTTGCCCTCGATAATCTGGCGCAGACGGAATGGGTCAGTGCGCGAAGTCATATCCAGACTCATCGGCGACACTGAAACAACGCCATCGTGCATCACTGCATAGACATCCGAATCTGGTTCGGCCTGGGATGGGTCGGTGTTGTAACTGTAACCCATGCGTCCGGCGTCATTGAGCGAAGCGCGTTCCGGGCGCGTAGGCCAATAAACACGCCGCCGCGAAATGCGGGTGATACGCCATTCGGTGTTGATGGTCGCGTCCCAGGGGACATCTATTTTCAATACATCGACATCATCGGGCAGAGTCTGATGATAAATCAGCCATTCGCCAAATTTGCGGGCGAAAAAGGCCGCTGGCGCAAAATCGACC
>CAZTLI010000253.1:0-7798 GCA_964614375.1 uncultured Anaerolineaceae bacterium | reverse complement strand
TGGCGACGCCGACAGCGATTATGGTCGGGACGGGTCGTGGTGCAGAGATGGGTATTCTCTTCAAAAGCAGTGAAGCCCTCGAAACTGCACATAAATTGACGACGATTGCGCTTGACAAAACGGGCACAATCACGCGCGGGGAACCCGCTGTGGTTGATATAGTGGCAACAGATGGGGATGCCGATAGACTGTTGCAAATTGCCGCCAGTGCCGAACGCGCCAGTGAGCATCCACTTGCACAGGCTGTCGTACAGGCCGCGAAAGACAAGGGCTTGCAACTACAGCAGCCACAGGATTTCGAAAGTGTCGCCGGACGCGGCATTCAAGCGATTGTGGACGGGTCTAGTGTCCATATCGGTAGTCCGCGTTTTGTTCGTGAACAGGGCATTGATCTCACACCTGTCGAAAACACAATCACCGACTGGCAGTCGCAGGGACGGACAGTCATTATCGCCCTCGTGAACCAGACTGTCGCTGGACTGATTGCTATTGCAGACACGATGAAACCGGGTTCGCGTGAAGCCGTCGAACAGCTAAAAGCACTCGGCTTGAATGTCGTGATGATTACGGGCGATAATCGGGCAACGGCTGAAGCTATCGCCGCACAAGTTGGTATTGACCACATAATGGCTGAGGTGCTGCCGGAGGATAAATCAAAGGCCGTTAAAATGCTGCAAACCGATGGGAAAATTGTCGGTATGGTCGGCGACGGGATTAACGATGCGCCCGCATTGGCAGAGGCGAATGTCGGCATCGCTATCGGCACAGGCACAGACATTGCGATGGAAGCGGCGGATGTCACGCTGATGAGTGGCGATGTGCGCGGTGTTGGACGGGCAATTAGCCTCAGCAAAGTCACATTGCGAACAATTTATCAGAATCTGTTCTGGGCATTCTTCTATAACATCATTCTCATCCCCGTGGCAATGCTTGGCCTACTCGTACCCATGTTCGCGGCTGGCGCAATGGCCTTCTCGTCAGTATTTGTCGTTTCCAACAGCTTGAGATTGCGAGGGAAAACAGTTTAACGTGTTTGATGCAAACACGTAAGCATGTTAAATGCTGATGTGCGCCCGGAAACAAATATGCTGAGTTTCAACGTGGAAAGCTCTTTTACAAGCTAAGGCGATGACCTCAGCATGTCGGTTCTGTGGTTTCATACATGCCCAATTTTGCAATTTGAGGGTCACCGAGATGATGTTAAAAGGTACATCCTTTATTTAGGCTGCATTTCTTTACTGTTGGTATAAGACTGACGAGCGGCAAGAACTTCGTCCATATGTGTTTCCGCCCAATCCTTAATTGCCAGAATGAGCGGCATCAGGTTTTGTCCGAGTGGTGTCAAGCTATATTCAACCATCGGCGGAACGACAGCATAAACCTTGCGCGTTATCAGCCCACCTGCTTCAAGATCACGCAGCACCTGAGTCAGCATTTTCTTGGAAATACCTTCAATGCTATGCAGCATTTCGCTATAACGCTGTGTCTTGATTGAAAGTAGATACAGGATTAGTGTTGTCCACTTATCCCCGATCAATGCCAACAATTGCCGCGACGGACATTTAGCA
The DNA here is from genome assembly GCA_964614375.1 of uncultured Anaerolineaceae bacterium. GTDB lineage: Bacteria > Chloroflexota > Anaerolineae > Aggregatilineales > Phototrophicaceae > CAZTLI01. Next base: position 6,230 of record CAZTLI010000253.1, on the reverse strand, counting down.
CTCAGCGGATTGTAATCAGACTTTGCCATCTCAACTTCCTTAGGAAACTAAAAGGTAACCAGGATACAAAACAGTGCCTACTTCCTAAAAAATGGCTTATAGCCTACTCTAACACCTAGAGTATAGCAATCTTCCTGGAAAATACGTCAAGCAGAATAAGGTGATACGAACCATGAAAGCAGTTGTCCTCAGTAAACCGGGACCCGTCGAGAACCTCAATATCGTAGAACTGCCCATCCCTGAGCCACAACTCGGTTGGGTGCGGATTGCGGTGAAAGCTTTTGGCTTAAATCGATCCGAACTACATACACGGTTGGGGCTTGCGGAAGGCGTTACCTTTCCGCGCGTCCTTGGGATTGAAGCAGCGGGTATTGTAGATGATCCGGGCGATTCTGACCTCCAAGTAGGGCAGCAGGTGGTCGCCATGATGGGCGGTATGGGTCGTACCTTTAACGGCGGTTATGCCGAATATACGGTTGTACCACGCACTCAGGTGATTCCATTTAAGTCTGATCTGCCGTGGGAGACACTTGGTGCGATCCCTGAAACCCTGCAAACGGCTTATGGATCATTGACCAAGGGACTTGATTTGCAGGCGGGGCAAACGTTACTGATTCGGGGAGGAACGTCGGCGTTAGGGCTGGTCACCACAACGCTGGCGAAGGATATGGGCGCAACTGTTATTTCCACTACCCGTCAACCTGACCGGATTGCTGCACTCAGGGAACAAGGGGTCGATTATCCGATTGTGGATGCAGGCGCGATTGCGACACAAGTCCGTCAGATCGTGGCGGAAGGCGTGGATGCTGCACTGGAACTGGTCGGCACACCCACATTGCCCGATACACTCGCTTCGACGCGGATTCACGGTACGGTCTGTTTCTCAGGTATGCTATCGAATCAATGGATCGTGCGTGATTTTTATCCAATCGGCTATATTCCATCGGGTGTGCGCTTGACGGGCTACGGCGGCGATAGCGGCGACCTACCTGCTGAAGTTTTACAGCAGTATCTTGACCGGATTGCCAGTGGGAAGATCAATCACGGTCCTGTCAATGTTTATCCGATGACCGAGATCAGACAGGCACATGCAGATATGGAGCATAATCGCGTGATGGGCAAGCTGGTGATTCGTATCAGCGATTGATACTTCATACCGACCAATTTATCTGTTTCTGTCCTTGGCAACCTGAACCGACCATAGACACAGGGACGTGTTCACGTATTGGTTGAGAACATTGAAATTGAAATCGGGATACCCAATGTGGAAGTTGAATGAATCAAGAGGACGACGACGTTGAAGCCTTCGAGCAAACCGCCACTACGATGGCTCTCTCGATAACAGCGGACTTGTCGTGTCAAATAGCCTGCGCCTGCGTGGTATGAAATTCTCTGCCATACAAAAAGTGGACATACTCGAAACCAATTGGCAAACCGCCGCGTCATCAACAGCAGGGGATTAGTGCTGGCGCATAATAGGTGAAACCGTTTAAGGATTTTATGAGTATGTCCGCAAATCCCACCTACGAAAACGCGCTTCAAATCCCGGATGCCCACATCTGGTGATTGACGGTTGTCCGGTATCATCACATGATTCAATCGGGCATTCTGACAGATGATGCCCCGGTTGAGCTTCTGGAAGGGTGGTGGGTTACGAAAATCCCCAAGAATCGACGCCGCAGCCTTGTGACGCAGTTAACGCGGGAAATTCTGGCGATAGCTGTACCAGAGACTGGTTTGTCGATGCACAAGAGCCAATTACAACGTCCGACAGTGAACCTGAACCCGACGTGATAATCGTCCGCGGAAATCGTCAAGATTAGGTCGAACAACATCCCGGCCCACCCAATATCGGGCGGGTAGTTGAAGTTTCGGATGTAACATTGCAACGCGATAAATCGCTGAAGATGCGCCTATACGCTACCGCACAGAGTCCAGCATACTGGATTATGAATCTGCCCGAACGACAGCTTGAAGTCTACACAAATCCTGCTGACGGGAGTTTTCGTAATCATCAGGTCTATACCGTTGTCGAACTTGTGCCTCTTGTTCTCGAACGTGTAACGATTACTTCTCTGCCTGTGAAGGCGATGCTCGTGTAGGATATCGAGTATTGTTTGCCCCGCGCTCAGGCATTCGACCACATCCACAGTAACACCTATGTCTATGAAGCAAAGGAACGCAGGCTCTTACAGGCAGCACTTCACCGGCGTTGTCGGTTTGTTTTTATTAGAAGTGCGTTTCCACCATAATAGACAGTCAACTTTTAGACAGATTTTCACCAATTTCTTGACAATCAATTCATCATGGAATATAGTGCATACGATTTACTGCATACGATTGCATAAAATCGTTTCATTCTAAAATTAACCCATGAACTGAGTGATTTTATTTTGACTCCTTTATTAACCGCATCCAGCATCACAAAACAATTTCCCGGCACACTTGCGCTGGATAGTGTTCAGCTTGATTTAGAAGTTGGCGAAATTCATGCCGTAATTGGCGAAAACGGCGCTGGCAAAAGCACGCTGATGAAAATTCTCGCCGGAGTCATCGCGCCAGACTCTGGAGAAATCTATCTCAATGGACAGCCCATCAGCCCGCAAACGCCGGGTGAAGCCCTTGCACTCGGCATTGCAACCGTTCATCAGGAACTGAGCTTAATCCCCACGCTCTCTGTCGCCGAGAACATTTTCCCAGGACGGTTGCCCACCAATATATTCGGAATGGTGCGCTTTAGCGAATTATTTCGCCGCGCGCACAACGTCTTAAGTGAACTCGATGTTTTGGTAGACCCACGTACCCCGGTGGAATTTCTGTCTATCGCCAATCAACAACTTGTCGAAATCGCGAAAGCCATTTCATCGAAGTGCAAAATACTCATTTTAGATGAACCCACATCTGCGCTTACCGACCATGAAGCCGACCAGTTACTTGCTTTTCTGCGCCGATTAGCAAAAAACGGTGTGAGTATTCTCTATATTAGCCATAAGCTCAAAGAAATTTTCACGGCTGCTGACCGGGTGACGGTGCTGCGCGATGGTAAATACGTGGGCACACATGAAGTCAACACGATTAACCCGGATGATGTGATACGGATGATGGTAGGACGCGAGCTGGGGAATATCTATCCCGAAAAGGGTCAGAAAATCGGGTCAGTATTGCTGGAAGTACAGGATTTGCGACTGCCGGACATCAACATCAGCAATAGTTTTCATCTATTGGAAGGGGAAATTCTTGGCTTCGCCGGACTTATCGGGTCGGGTCGCAGCGAACTGGCTCATGCCTTATTTGGTGTTACGCCCAAGATTTCCGGCGCAATCTGGCTGCATGGCGAACGGGTCTATATCAATTCACCACGCGATGCGATTAAGCTGGGCATCGGTTACCTGCCCGAAGACCGCAAGTTGTTGGGTTTATTCCTCGAAATGACTTTGAAACAAAATGTGTCCGCTACCGTGCTAGATAAAGTGAGTCAGGGGATGTTCGTCGTTCCCTCGAAAGAGCGAAAGCTGGCCGAAGCCTATGTTGAACAGTTGAGCGTGAGTACACCATCAGTAGATCAGGAAATCCGCCGTTTAAGTGGTGGCAATCAGCAAAAGGTTCTGGTTGCTAAATGGTTGGCGATCCAACCACGCATTCTCATTGTTGATGAGCCGACACGGGGCATTGACGTAGGCGCGAAAAAAGAGATTCATCATCTCCTGCGGACTCTGGCACAACGCGGTGTGGGCGTGATTATCATCTCGTCTGAACTGCCTGAAATATTGGGGATGTGTGACCGTGTGTTGGTGATGCACGAAGGGGCAATTGTCGCCGAATACGCAGGCGATGACGCCACAGATGAAAATATTATTCGGTCTGCAAGCAATCATTAAGAGAGCAAAACTATGGTCAGTGAATCAGCGCAGCAAACTTCGGAAAAGCCGAAAAATGCACCAGATTTCCCAAATCCTGTGGTCGGTTTCTTAATGCAACTGGTACGGGTGCGGGAATTTACTCTTGTCGCCATGATCATCATCATCGCGCTGGGCTTAGAAGTGATCACCGGGCGCTTTTTTACGCCGCTCAATATTAATGCCATTAGCCTCGGATTCTCAACCTCAGCCGTGATGGTATTCGGGATGACGATGGCGCTTGTTTCGGGGGGGTTTGACCTATCCGTTGGTTCGGTCTTTGCGCTTGGCGGCGTCGTCGCAGCGTCTGCATTGCGTGCGGATGTGCCGATACCATTATCCATTTTAGCCGGAGTTGGGGTCGGTCTTGTTGCTGGTCTCATCAATGGCGTGCTCATTACCAAGGTCAAAATCAACCCCTTTATCACCACGCTGGGCATGATGGGTATCGCGCGCGGCGCAAGTCTGGCCGTGACCAGAGGTACAACCCTCGCCGGGTTGCCAGAGCCATTTTTTGTTTATGGGCAGGGACAAACGCTGAATATATTCAATCTCATTATTATCGCCTTTTTTGTCATCATAGTCGGCGACATCCTGATGCGTCGTTCCTCCATCTTCCGCCAAATCTACTATGTCGGCGGTAATGAAGAGGCGGCGCGGCTTTCCGGCATCAATGTTGATCGTGTGAAAATCGCCGTTTACACACTCTCTGCTGTTTTCGCCGCCTTAGCTGGCATCTTGTCGGTATCACGTTTTACAGTGGCAGACCCCGGTGCGGGTACGGGCGAAGAATTACGCATCATCGCTGCGTGCATTATTGGCGGATGCAGCTTGCAAGGCGGACGCGGAACGGTTATTGGCGGGTTGTTTGGTCTGATATTTGTGGGACTAATCAACAACGGCATGATTTTGCTGCGCGTCCCTGTTTATTGGCAGCAGCTTTCAATGGGGATTGTGCTGCTGCTAGCAGTCGGTTTCGACACCCTGAGTCAACGTTGGCAATTTCGTCCGCGCGGCAGGCAGCAACATTAAGCCATCTGTGCGTGACGTTGCAAAATATCACATTTGTATAATTCCTATTTGTCGAAGGAGAGTTTAGACATGAATGCGAGTCGTAGAGATTTTCTAAAAAAGTCGGGTATTGCTGCTGCCGCTGCCTTTGCTGCGTCACAGGGTATCAACCTGGCACGGGCGCAGGAAGGGCAGACCTACTATATGGTCACGTTCTATTCAGGTATTTCATACTGGGTCGATGCCTTCCGCGGGATGGAAGATGCGGCTGAATTTCTCGGCGTGGAAGCCGTCTATACCGGGATACCGGAATACGATATTACGGGTGAAGTCCGTGTGCTCGAAGAGACGCTCGGTTTAGAGCCAGATGGTGTGGTGTTGACGGTTATTCAGGCCGATGCCTTACAACCGACAATTGACAATGCAATTGAAAATGGCGTTCCCCTAGTCACATTTGATGCTGATTCACCGCTTAGTAGACGCTACGCATTCTTGGGAACAGGCAACTATGCCGCGGGTGTCATGGCAGCGCGTTATATTGGTGGTCTGGTTGATGGGGGTAAGGCAGCGGTCATCACTGTGCCATCGCAAAATAATCTGGCGCAACGCACGCAGGGTTTCATCGACACCATTAACGCTGAATTCCCGAATATCGAAACAGGCGACCAGTTCATCGTTGATAATCAGAATACATCGGAACAGGCAGCCAGTGGTCTAGCGGCACTCCTGCAAGCCGAGCCAGACATTCGCGGCGTGTTCAGCAGCAATGCACAAGCAGCGATTGGTGCGGCGTCGGCTATACGTGAAGCAGGATTGCTCGATACCATTCATCATATCGGCTTCGATTTTGATGAAGGCACACTCGATCTCATTGATAATGGGCAACTGGGTGCAACACTGGCACAGGGCACATGGCAAATGGGTTTCTGGGGGCTGCTGTTTACCTACATGGTACGCAATGCCATGATTGAGTCTGTATCGGACTGGATGGCAGCGGGTATATCACCTCTACCGCCTAACGTGGATACGGGTGTGGTAGTCATCAATCAGAGCAACAGCCAATTCTGGCGTGCGTCATAAAAATAAAGATGCAGGTAGAGATAATTGGCGTTATCTCTACCCGTTCGCTGCTACAGGCGCAGAGTCACGGATTGGATGAGACTCTGCGCCCTGACAAGAGGTTGTTGTGCAACCTGAGTATCAGTCTAATCGCTGATGGTAGAATTTTGCAGCGTCGATTTTAGTCGGCTGGTTTTCGAGTTGCTATTAAATGCGACCAAAGCCCCTTGCTTTAGCTATGGGGATGTAGGGCGCAAAAGGGGA
>CAZTLI010000252.1:0-7799 GCA_964614375.1 uncultured Anaerolineaceae bacterium | reverse complement strand
CGATACCCATCGCCGCTGCCAGATCAACCGCGTTACCGCCGGGATAGACCCCTTTCTTTTCGCGTTCTAACTCGCCTGCACGGTCATAACAAATACTACGGCGGTTGGGGCTTTGTTTTGAACAGTCCATAAAAATGTATGCGCCCGTTTTGTCGTCATAACCCACGACATCGGGTTCGCCGCCTGTGTGTTCCATCGCGTTGAGCGCCATCAATTTTTCGTCATTGGCTTCGAGTCGGGCGTGGACTTTCGCCCACGCGACATCGGGATGCCGGGTCTGGTTTTTCTCAAAACGCGCTTGCAAGGTATGGCGCAGCTGGTCACGTTGATCGGGTGACAACGCCAGCTTGACTTCAACTCTGGCGATACCTTGACCACTCCCTTTTGATGATTTTGACTTTTTCACGTCTCATCCTTCTGTGTTTTTAACTTCAAGTACACAGGCGGGTTTAGGCTGATTGCTCGTCAGCCAGTTAGCGTGTCGGCTAATCAGGAAAGGCACGCTTCTTGCCACAGTGAAACCTTCCGTCCGTGCGTTTTCTATTCTACCATCGCTTCTTTTTGGCATCGCGCTGTCCCTCTATCGCTTGACTTTCGCGATACGGCGAGGTTGACGCTGAATGCCGCTTCCAGCCGGGCACGCTGACCGCCGGCTGGGATTTGCCATAACGACGCACAAGCAAACGACCTGCTAACAATACCCGAACTGGCTTCTACTAGGCGGGATAGAATATGCGTTCTATAATGAAAAGTCATGTTCGATTTTTGTTACACAGGTTAAAGGATGCAAACGAGAATAACCGACCCCTATACGCGCAAGGTCTATGAATATGTGCTTGATTGCTTCAAGGAGTACAACTGTCCGCCGACCATCCGCGAGATTTCCGACGCCTGTTTCATCAGCCGCACGACGGCGATGCGCCATTTAGAGCTGCTGGAAGCGCGGGGTCTCATTCTGCGCGAACCGAAACGCGCCCGCGGCATCCGCCTGCCTAAAGAGGACGATGGCTAATACCATCACACAAAAAGGCAGCGTTGTTATCACTGCCTTTATAGATTACCTCGTTGTGACGCTCCCCACGAATAAATTCGGGGGCTTCTGTTGCACGCTTGCCCCAACGGGCTACGTTATGCAACACGGATGCGTCCCATCCGGTACTGCAAGTGTCGTCTGAGCCTATTCTGCTTCTGTACGACATACCAATTATACCACAAAATGGGGTGGCATGGCGGATTTTGTCTCGGCTATTGTCGGACAAAATCCAGTCACACGTACCACGCGCCTTATATCCCCATAGCTAAATCAAGGCGCTTTACGGCGCACATTGGTAAACAGGTGCTATATCTATTGTTCCGGGTCAAGCGATGTGAAATAATCGCGGATGACATCGCGCAGGCCGAGCGGCACATAGTCGTTATCCAGTTCACGGCTGGCGGCCTCGCTGTAATCGGCAAAGACCTGACTATAGGGCACAACCGACTCGCCCGACGGGTCATCGGTCACATCAATTTCCCGCAGGGTTTCGTCGCCCACATCCGGGTCAAGCAGGATATCTGGCCCATCAGCCTCACCACCCAATCGCTGCGGCGCATAAATCGACTCGAACGGATTGACGCCCTGACCATCGGGGTTATTTTGCTGCGAGAGGTCTTGCTCCGATTGTCCAATACCATCGGGGCGGTCACCGCTAGCGGTATCGCCCGCTGTTTGCCGGGTATCCACCGATTCGACACCGCGCTGGGTATCGGCCTGCTGCTGACCGGAATTGGCCTCGGTCGAGGTTTCGGATTCAGAGGTTTGATTGCCCGTTTGCGGGTCGCCACCCTCCTGTGATTGGGTGTCATCGGGCGGGCTGCTGCTAGACTGCTGCGACTGCTGGTCGCCCTGTTCGTTCTGGGGCTGGGCGGCATTCGCAATCTCATTCGCCGACTGCTGCGCTGCATCCGCCGCGTCTTGCATACTTTGCGCCGATTCGCGCGTCTGGTTGATTTGTTCTTGCGCTTCACTCACCGCTTGTTGGGCATCGTTCAGGGCTTCGCGTGCGGAGTCGCTGTTTTGATTGCGGACGGCTTCAGCGGCTCTATCCAACGCATCGGCCACATCGGGGTTGGTTTCGCGGGCGGCATCGGCAGCGCGCTGGATGGCATCGGCGGCCTGTTCGCGTTCCGCCTGCGACATATTGTCCAGATTTTCTGAAATTTGATTAATCGACTCGTTAAATTCATCCCCCGTCGTTTGTTCGTCGGGATTTTCGCCCTCCGCTTGACCCGCGCCCTGTGGTTCAGAGCTTTCGGGCGGGGGTGGTGGCGCGTTCTCTTCCAGAGCTTGATTGCCCTGTTCCAGACCCTGTTCCTGCTCATCAGCCTGTGCATTTAACTCGGCGGATTGTTCTTCCAGAGCCGACTGCACCTGTGAGGTGGAGGCGAAGGCTTCGTCGGTGGAGATATCTTCATCGCGCAGGGTTTCGAGGTTGGTTTCCAGCGTTTCGATGAGCGAGTCGCGTTGTTCATCGCTGAGGGCGGTGTCGCTGGCGACCATTTCGGTGATGTCGCGCACCTGTTCAGCGGCGTTGTCGATTGCCGTTTGCTGCTGCGGATTGTTGGCGATGGCGTTTTCCTGTGGATTGGGCAAAATCAACAAAAAGAGCAGCACGATCAACGTCAAAATCGGCGCGACCCAATGCCGCCGGACAATGACCAGTTCGATGGCGTCACGCGCCTGGATGGTCGTGGCGATGTTGATCGCATCGACCAGTTGGCGTTCACGGATGTCGTCTACGGTGCGAATGCGTCCGTCGATGATTTCGAGCGCGGTAGAGACCCGTTCTTTCAATCCAAATTCAAGGTCGAAATAGCGCGCAGACCGGATAGATGACCGCTGCCAATAGCGCACGCCGACCATTAACGCCACCACACCTGCTATGGTCAGCACGACGGCGATGTTCAAGATTTGCGTCGCCGTCAGCAGGGGCTGCATCCGCGAGAGCACCGCCAGAATCACGCCGATGGTCAATCCCGGGATGAGGCTGAAGGGCAGCCACAACAGGAATCGCTTCCAGCGCAGGCGATTTTCCCATGACTGGACTGTCGTATCGAGTCGATTATAGATTTCATTGGGTTGTACCGCTTGAGTCGCCATCCGCTGCCATTACTCCACAAATCTGTTTACAGGTACTATCCCATTCTGTGCGTGGTGATTAAGAATTGAAGCACAGAGACACAAAGGGCACAATTACAATAATTTTGCAGGGTTATTATACCCGGACGATCACATCGGATCGTCCCTACAATCTATTCTACAACCAATCGCGTCTGAAACCTCAAATCGTCAGCAAATCCTGATGTGCGGGTTAGTCGGCCTGCACATTTTTCATGCGATGGATCGCGAACATCAGCAAAATCGCCGTCACGACCAGATACAAGACCGTGAATACTATCCACGGCGATACCACCGGGATTTTCGAGCCATCGCTGGCGAGGGTGACGGTCACAAACGCCACCTGTTGATGCTGGCTGAGCATCACCTGACTGAACAACGCGGCAGTGACAGGGTTGAGGCTGGCGACAATCAGCCCAACATAAATCGCGGCGGCCTCTAAAATCGGCGAGGTGTTGAGTCCGCTGGATACACCTGTGAGCGCATTGTTATAAAATCCCAGAAACACACTCGCCACAATCGGCAGGCCAAAGACGACGATCATCGCTATCGTATAAGACCGGACGCTGGCGGTGAGCGTGCGATGGGTGATCGACGAGAAGAACATGCCCAGCGCGCCCAATGTCAGCGCGGTCATGCCGAGAATGACGAAGGCGATTGCCACTTCCGTCTCGCCGACGCCACCAAACAGGAAGGCGATGCTCTGTAAGGGAATCGCCGCCAGCAGCAGCAGCAAAATATAACTGAGCGCCGACGCCAGTTTGCCAAATACAAACGACGCGCTCGGCAGCAGCGTCGTCAGCAGCAGGTCGAAGGTCTTGCGTTCGCGTTCGCCGGTGATTGCGCCCGCCGTAAATGCCGGGGCGATGAAGATAATCAGCAGCATTTCGATGCCGACAACGCCTAAAAACAGCACCCGTCCCAATTCGCCGGTGACTGCCGCGCCGCTTAATCGGGTTAAGGGCACATAGATGAAATACAGCAGCAGCGTGAAGGCGCTCATCAGCCCCAGATAGACGGTGATGACGACAAATGCCCGCGCGCCACGCATCCGACCACGCAGTTCGCGCAGCAGCATCGGATTCAGGCGGAAAGCACGCAAATCCCGCGCGACAATCGCCAATGCCCATAACGCCGGGACGAGGGCGACAATCGCCAATGTATACCCCAACCACAGGCCAAGCACGGCATTAATCAGGCTGAATATGACGATGCCGGCAACAGCCCATATTTCCTGCGCCAACACACCGACCATGAGCATAAGCAGGCCGCTGGTATTAAAAAATAGCAGCAGTGCCACCGCGAACAGGGCCACGTCATCCGCCACAATCAGATTGCTGATGAGCAAATTATGCGCGCTGATGAAAAAATCGGGGGCGGTACTCGCTCCGGCGATGATTGAGCCAATGAGAATGAACACTCCCAACAGCCCATTGATGATTCCACCCCAGCGCAGGACACGCGCCGCACGATGCAGTTGTGCCTGCCGGGGGCTGAGGGGTTCCTGGTCGAGACGGACAGGTGCGTCCATCGCTTCTACGGGTATATCCTGTGCCATACGATTTGTTCCCTGCTGCGAACGGTTTCTTTCTGGTCGATGATACCTGTCATCGTGTGTTTGCGTAATGGTCGAATCGATTTTGGTGGATACGGCACTGCCATGTCTGATAACCGGGTTCACCCCTTTTACCACGTCAGACTGAATAATGGTTGACATGGTGGTGAGTAATCCATGAGAATCCAACCGATTTGATGTGTTGGGGATCGTGCAGACGGAGAAATGGAGTCAATGCAAATCGGCGCGCAGGGGTTGCAGGCCATCTCCGTAGGTAAAACGTCGGGAAAGGGCGGATGGGCTGTGCTACAATGACGATTATGCGAATGAAAACACTGCTGTATACATGGATACTGCTGCTGGCAGCCCTCGGCTTGACCAGCACCGCATCGGCACAGGATGTCGCGGGTGATTTGCTCCAGCGCATCAACAGCCTGCGGGCATCACTCGGCCTCTCGCCCTACAGCATCAATGGGTCGCTGACTGCCGCCGCCGCTCAACATGCCCAATGGATGGTCGCCACGCCAGATTTTCGCGTCAGTCACTATTGGGACGACGGCACAGGCCCACGTAATCGTGCCTTAGCAGCGGGTTATCCCAGCAATTGGGTCAGCGAGAATATTTATGTGGGCACCAATGCGACGGTTGACTCGGCATGGCAGTTCTGGATCAATTCGCCTGTGCATTATGCCGGACTGACCAGCGTCAACTATGCCGACATCGGCATTGCCAGCGCATCGAACAACGGTGGACAGTCATTCGTGCTGGTGTTTGGCAATCCGGGTGTGTCGCTGCCCGCATCCACCAACCGCAATGGGGGCAGTAATGCGTCGGCCAGTGAGGTGGAACAGGCCAATCCACTGCCGCCACCGCCGTCATTCATCGTGGGTGTGGACGCGGTGGGCAACATCATGCACGAGATACAGGAAGGCGACACCATCGGCGACATCGCGCTGCTGTAGGGCTATACGTGGGATGACATCCCCTATATGCTGGACATCAACGGCATGACCGAAGACGACATTCGTTCGCTGGAAGTGGGCAGTATCTTCCTCGTGCCGCCCTATGACGGGCCATATACCCCGACTCCGCCGCAAATAACCGATACGCCCACCCCGCAAGCGACATTTACGCCAACGCCGGTCGCAGAAGCAACTGACGAAGCCGGATTATTACCACCCGCGACCTATGTCGTGCCGTCACCGACGCCGCGCGCGGGTCTCTCCATTGGTGCAGTCATCACCGCGACCCCACAAACACAGACCATCGCCTCTGTCTCGACGCCCGTGCAGCAGTCGGCTGTTATCGCGGATACGTCATCTTCCGATTCGCGCAATATCATCTTCATCGCCATTGCCGTGCAGGTCGGCGTCCTGCTGACCGCTACGGTAGAGTTCATCCGCCGCGCTCGTAAATAGTGTTGGTCTCCACAGAAATGTAATTAGTGTATTGCACGCGGCACATAGTCGGACTATGATAATCCGGCACTTTTTTCGTCAACAATACAGGAACTTGAGTGCATGACCCATTTTGAAGAACCCCCGGTTGACCCCTTAGCCGATACCAACCCATCAATTGCCATCCGTGCGGTGCAACAAAATGCCGGACGGGGTGGCTGGCGACGCTGGGCGGGCTTGTTGAGTTTGCTCGGTGCGGCGGGATTTACAATTGCGACAGTACTCGTGCTGCTGCTGCCTGCCGATATACCAGCGCCAACGCCGCTGCCAACCGATAATGACACGATGGAACTCACAACCGCGCCATCACAAACGCCGCTGCCGGATGCGCCGACACAGGACACGACAGTGCAGCAGGTGGATAGTCCCGCGCCACAACCAACGTTGAGCAGCGAGGCTATCGGGACGCTGTTGCAAGCGCCTCTGGAAAATTATGGTGCGCCATCGGGGTTCACCCTGTTTGCAGACCGCTTCAACCCATTCACCATCATCCCGGATCGTCCGCGTGATGAAGTCGTGCAATATGTAGCGGAACGTGGCGACACGATTGATTCGATTGCCCAGCGTTTTGGTTTGCAGTCGGAAACGATTGCATGGTCGAACAATCGGCGTTATGTGGGCGTATTGTATCCGGGAGATGTCGTCAATGTTTTGCCTGTGGATGGGGTTTATCATCAGGTGATCGGGCGTTTCACCATTGCCGACATCGCGGCGCAGTATCGCGTAGACCCCTATGCCATCATCGACTCGCCTTATAATAATACCTTCGGTGTATCACCCGAAACCGTGCTCGAAAGTGGCACATGGCTGGTCATCCCCGGCGGGCAGGGTGAGCAAATCGCATGGAGCGCGGGCGTTGAAGTCAACGATCAGGGGTATGTCGTTTCCTTCGCGACAGGGCAAGCGGGCAGCTGCGGCACGTTGAATAATCCCGGCGGCGGCACATTCTGGGGCAATCCAATGCCAAACGGGACGTGGGTGCGCGGATTCACCTCGTATCACACCGGTATCGACATCGCGGCAGCGACAAACACACCCGTCTATGCCGCGAACGGCGGGCCTGTGGTCTATTCGGGTTGGAATTCGTGGGGGTATGGCAACACCGTCGTACTGGCACACGGCCCAATCACCACACTCTATGGGCACATGGACAGTGTGAATGTGCGCTGTGGGCAGGTGGTCAATACCGGCGACATCATCGGCTTTGTCGGCAGCACGGGCAATTCATCTGGCCCCCATCTGCATTTTGAAATCCGCTTTGGCGGCGAACCGACCGACCCATCGGGCACACCGGGCGTCGGGTGGTAATCGCGCCATGTAAACCGTGTGACGAATAGGACGCGCATCGTTTGAGTCGTGCCCTATTCCGGGTATCCCCGCCCGCAATCTGGCTGGCTTATTGCGCGTCTGCACTAAACGCGGCAGAATTCCCCCATTACAAACATTAGCTAGTGGGGGAGTTTTTGCTATGGGGACAATTCAACTGGTGACCGACATTCCCGGCCCCAAAAGTCAGGCGATGGTGGCGCGGCGAGAAGCGGCGGCGGCGCGCGGGGGCGCCCCGCGCACGCCCCTCGCGCTTATCCCTGCACAGGGGGCCGCAGTTACCGATGTTGTTGGCAATACGCTG
>CAZTLI010000251.1:4601-7828 GCA_964614375.1 uncultured Anaerolineaceae bacterium | reverse complement strand
GTTATCACCGCAGGACTCGCGCCAACGAATGTTGATGACGGCTTTAACGCGATAAATGACCGCACCTTCCTGCAACGCATGTATGACAACGGTATTGCCGATGTCAGCGATGGGATTGGTGTGCATCCGTTTGGCTGGGCAAATCCGCCTGATGCCCGCTGCTGTGACCAACCGACAGGCGTCGAAACGCATTACGAACACCCGACATTCTATTTCCTCAACACAGTGGAAGCCTATCGGAGCATCATGGTTCAAAATGGCGACAGCGCAACCTCCTTATGGATTACGCGCTTTAGCTGGGGCACCAGCGAAGACACCACCTCGCCTATTCGGGATAATGTCTTTGTCACCTATACTAGCCTGAGCGAACAAGCACTTTATATACCGCGCGCTTTCGAACTTGGACGCGAACTTGGTTTTGTCGGCCCCATGTTTGTCTCCAGTCTCAATGGCTGTGAGCGCCCAAGGGAAGGTCTGGTCGATCCACTCGAATACTGCTACTACAGTCTCATCGGCCCTAACAACACCCAGCGTCCATCGTTCAATACGGTGCAGCAAGCCATAACATCAGCACCCGCAGACGAGACGACCCAACCTGTTGATGAACCGGCGGCGACAACAGACGACTCTATGACCGATACAGGTGATACAGATACAACCGAAGGCGGTGGATTGGGCGATTTAGGTGGCGATACAACCGCGCCTGACCCGGCAGTGACCGAAGAACCTTCGTCATAGCAGTTGTCGTTACAATCAGAAGTAAATATGTTGCGAGGCAGGCTGCTCAACCGGAGCGGCCTGTTTCTTGTGCCAGCATATTTGATGTGCCGCGATGACGGCTGAGCATCTTTTCGGCTTCGTCCGCAATCATCTGGCGCAAAGCCGATGGTTCGATAACTTCCACATGCGCGCCCCATGACCGAATCCAGGGGAGCATAACCTGCCAATGCGCGATAATGACCCGCAACAAACACCGACCACTATCCAACAATTGCACATACGGCGATTGCTGCCCGACACGACTTAACAACTGGGGTGTCACTTCGGTGTCGAAGAGCAGGACAACCTCTGTCGCTTCGTCGTGATGGGTATCACTGATGCCCCACGCCTGTGCCAAATAGGGACGCGGGTCAAACCGGGACGGCAAATCATACGTCATACGAAGGGGTTTAGCGCGTTTAATATGTGCCATTGGAAATGCGCGGACGCGGCGCGAATGCTCATCAAACCCAACAATGTACAACTCACCCTGCGGCGATGGTTCAATAAAATACGTTGCAAAATTACGTTCTGAAGCCTTACGTTCAGAGGGCGAAGTATGCCAGATTTTGACTTTGCGCTTTTCGCTCCACGCTTGCACAATCGTATCCATCACCGCGACCAATCCGCGATCTACAGACCGTGTACTGGTGCTTTCGGTCATGACCGCCACATGCGAGGCCCCCGGTTCGGGCAGCGCGTTTGCTAACTTACGCAAAGCCGACACGAGATATGGGTTTTGTATGCTCGTATGCAGCGACTGCAAGCGAACCGCGAGATACAGTGAAAGGGCTTCACTGGAACTCATGCGTACTGTGGCAAAATATTGTTCGTGATTAAGGAAAAATCGTCCATCTTGTTGGTGAATCGGCACACCGATATCATCCAATAGCGCGAGGTCGCGGTAAACAGTACGACGATCCACACCACAGACCTGTGCAATTTCGACAGCGCGTAAACCGCTGGGACTGCGGAAGAGCAATTTTTCTATTGTACTCAGTCGTTCCGTTCGGTTAATGGGTCGTGTTCCCATTTTTCCGCCCTCATACTCGCATTTCAAGCCAGTATAGCAGCAATTTTATTTCTGCGCTGAGAAGGTTTGTCTGACGTCTATTCCTCGCCGTCTTGTGGTGGGCGTGGGGTGTTGGTATTAATCTGCAATGGCGTTGGCGTACCTGTCACAGGCAGGGTTGCTGTTGGTGTTTCGATCACATCTGGTCGGGGTGTATCAGTCGGAAAAGGCGTCGGTGTATCTGGCACAGATTCAACTTCACCCACAATCCGCAGGGCCAGATGACTGTCAATCGGCAGCAAGTCCAGCACGAACACACCATCATCACCCACAAATAGAATGTCCTGACCGAGCACCGTCCCGGTATTGGGATTGAACAGCTCCGCCACATAACGTCCCGGTGGCATCTGTTCGAGCCGATAGCGGAAGCTATAGGGTTGCAGTTCGATACCTGCTGCCACGTTTTGCCATGTATATTCCCGATGATGCAGCCATGCCAGCACCACGCCCGCCCGTATATCGCGGAGTGTCAGCACACGCACGGGTGCAATGTAGTGTGCAATCTCGATAAAGTCGAGCTCCAGCCAATCGTCGCCCGTGTTATCCAGTCGAATACGATGTTCCCCCGCAGCAAGTGGCACACGAATGGAGATATTGCGGCTGCCCGCGCTCAGATCCACCTCACTCACCACCACATCATCAATGGTAATTTGCAGTCGCGCCGGGAAATTGGTGGATACGGCCTGCACACGTACTTCTAGCTGCGTATCTATAGGCACAGTCACACGATATACATGCGGTTGTCGAAAGTTCGCGCTATACACTCGCCCATACAGGTAGCTGGATAGGGTCTGGCTCGGTGGATAGACTCCATCGGCTGTTACCGTGACCTCATCGACCTCTTCATCAGGCGCGACTTGAAACTGTTGGGCAAAGTCGGCAACGCGCACAGGTGTATATAATGTGTCATCGGTTGACAGCAGCGCCGCCTCGGCTGGACGCAAGTCCAACTCGTTCCACGCAATTCCCGATGTAAAAGCCGCTAGTGGTGCATAGTAGCGCGAAATGCCCTGCGGACTGATATAGGTATCCCACCAATCGGACAAGCCGCCACCCGCTGCGCCAGATAAGGTCGTCGCCCATAGCGTATTCTGGATGTGTATGCCATCCGGGTCATCGCCAATGGGTTCAAACCAGGGGTTGAGCGAGAAATCAATCAACAGTGTTGGTGCAGCATTGACCTGTTGATTGCTGCGTATCGTCTCTATCACACCACGCACCTGATCGCTTGCCTCTTCAATAGGCCGCCGCTGATAGAACTGGCTGACGGTAAAATCAAGCGATGGATTGCCGACGATGGCAGAATCAAAGGTGCGGCTGCCCGCCGTGATGAGATGGTCATAAGGATCATGTTCACGGATAAAAGCAATCTGGTCATCCAACCACACCGCTGCGA
>CAZTLI010000251.1:0-4591 GCA_964614375.1 uncultured Anaerolineaceae bacterium | reverse complement strand
CTTCCCATGCAAATACGCTGGGATGATGTGCCCATCGCGCCAGAATATAGCGTAGACGACGTTGGAACAGGTCACGAACGACGCTATCTTCAAAAAACACACTGGGGCCATTTAAGGGGCCGCCATTTCGAACATTATACGGACTATTGTCCCAATCCGCGCTGGTATCTGGGCGTGCTGGCGACTCTGGAATCAAAACAGGCGGACTATTGTAAAACCGTAGAGTCTGACTCCATAACATCACCACTTGCACATAGATTCCGCGTTCTGCCGCCATTTCCAAAATCAGGTCTAATCGCGCAGCAGCAGCCTGTGCGGTACGATAATCTCCGACCGGACGTTCCCAATCCAGCCCAATGAACCAGGGCACATCTATAATCAAGCGAGCAAAATTGCCACCATTAGCCTGCAATTCATTGAACCAGCGTTCATAGACCCAAACATCACCACCACCAGACCATGACCAGCTTAAGTTGTGACCAATCGGGAAGAATGCCTGCCCATTTTGAAATTGAAAATAGCGACCATTCGTCCCAACCCCGATAAATCCAGCATTGTCCGATGATTCAACGTTAAATGTGCCGTCAAGCGTGTTGACAACAGCGCCATCATCGCGGATTTCAATACGATATGACCATTCGCCAGCTTGTACAGGCGTAAAATTGACCTGCCACATTGGTGACCCTACAGGTTGCTCGGATTCCAAATTGTAGGGCTGCCACCAGTAGCCATCGACGGTATAGTGTGTTTCATCGGGTGCGGTAAATAAGCCTACCACTTCCACATCGCGTCTATCAAACGGATTGGAATAACCTGCGGGTTCAATACTGACAGGGAATTCCATCGGCTCATACAAACGCCCGGTTGTAGGTAAATCGTCTGTATCGTCCTGCCCCATCACGGAGAAAGTGATGCACAACACACAGAGAAGAATTGTTATTGGGATGAAATATTGTCGTCGCATGGCGTGAAGTGTAACGCGCCCGCATGTCACAGACAACGGTTATCCAGGCACAAATATTCGATTGATGTAACATTTCTCAAGTTCGTTCAGTCTATATAAGGACAAATTACGTGGCGCACCCGACAATCTGGTAAAATGTGAGGCAATCCTTTGAAGTCAAACCACCGCGAAAAACGTTACAATTACGTCACTTATTGTGGGCATACTGCAAAGAGCAGTCACCTGCAACAGGCAAAAAGGTAAGCGGCATGAGTAATTTCACATCCAGTTTTATCAATTCGCAAGTTGGGCGTTACCAGATTCAAGAACGCATTGGTTCGGGTGGTATGGCGCGGGTTTTTAAAGCCTACGACACCAATCTGGATCGTCCAGTAGCGATCAAAATACTGCATGAACATCTCGCCGAGGATGCCACATTTAAAGAACGTTTTGAGCGCGAAGCCAAATTTGTCGCCAGTTTCAATCACCCCAACATCGTGCAAATCTATGATTTCGATTCGATAAAACGCGATGGTCAAGCCATCTTCTATATGGTCATGCCGCTTATTCCCGGCAAAAGTCTGGAAAAGGTCTTGAGTGACCTCGCACAGCGCGAAGAAGCCTTACCGCGTGATCGCATTTTACGTATCATGCAAGACCTCACCAGCGCCATAGATTATGCCCACGAACGTGGCATGGTACATCGCGATGTGAAACCCGCAAATATCCTGTTTGACGAAAATGACCGTGCCGTATTAACTGATTTTGGGATTGCGCGCCTCGCTGAACACAGCAATCTCACGCAGGAAGGGGTGGTCGTGGGTACACCGGCCTATATGTCACCCGAACAGGTCGCAGGCGGGCAAATCGACAACCGCAGTGATATTTATGCACTCGGCATCATCTTTTACGAAATGCTTACGGGTCAACCGCCTTTTAAAGACGATGGCAGTTTGTCGGTATTGCTTCAGCACATTAACGCGCCAGTCCCATCCCTATCTGAATTCACACACATGCCAGAAGACAATCTCGATGCGGTTGTGTTCCGCGCGCTCGCGAAAAATGCCGATGAACGCTATCAAACTGCTGCGAATTTCGCTGCGGACATTCAAGCAGCCTTCGCCGGACAGCAGGTCACACCTCCCAGCCCAACAATGCAGCTCCCGTTGCAAATTGCGGGTGTGAACACCGGGCAACTCATGCAACCCGGCATCGCCCACCCCACTTCGCGCCGCGTCTATCAATCTCCAATAGGGATTCTCGCAATTGGATTGGTCTTTGTGACGCTTATTCTGGTAATTGGACTGGTGAGCCAACGCGAGACTACAGCGCCGTCGATCACGCCAACACGCAACAGCATTTCCGATACCGGTTCTGGTGGCGACAGCATGACTGGTGAAATACTCTATTTCAGAAGCGGATTTGACAACGATGAACCCCTGCTGCTGATGTGGCAGCAAGATGATGTGGATGACGTGATACGAACGATTGAAAATGGCATTTATCGGCTTGAAAATAGGCTCCCGCGCAACGCCGCGACCAGCAACTTCGACCCGGCCTATAGATATGAAGATGTCACCATCACTATGATTGCGACCCTTGACCCGGATAGTGCCGACGCCAGTGGCTATGGCATCGTCTTTCGCTACATTGACCAAGACCATTACAACGTCTTTGCGGTGGATGGACGCGGGCGTTTCAGCATCTGGGTACGGGATGGTGGCTGGCGTGAACTGCGCGGGTTAGATGAAGATTGGACTGAACATGAGGCCGTTCATCCTATTGGCGAATCAAACGACCTGACGCTGATGATTAATGGGACGACCCTAACAGGCTATGTGAATGGGATGGAAGTCGTCACCCTTGAAGATGATACATACAGCGAAGGTGGCGTCGGGATTTATCTCGCAAGCACATCAGACGCCAACACAATCGTCCTGGTTGATAGCTATGAAACCACAGATGAAACACCCTCGTTTAGCGATTCGATGGCGGGGGAATAACTCCCCAATAGGTCAACCAGCCCGCGCCTGAAAGACTGCGATATATAACGGTATCAAACAGGCTACCGCCAAAAATGCCAGCGCAGCGAGCGCAATTGTCACCACATCAAGGCTCGATGGTAATTCTTCCTCAGGGCCATAGGGCCCGGTACGGTAGGGGCCGGTATCGCGCGGCACACCCGGATAGGGGCCAGTTTGGTATTGCGGTTCGCCAGCAGCCATCGAACGCGGGGGTGGCGGAATCACGGAATGTCGTTCTACAAGACCTTGCGGTTGTTGTTTACCCGGCATGGGCACACTTGACTGCCCGCTATAATTCGGTGATTGTGGCGCATCCGGTGCGACACTGTATCGCTGTGTCGGGTCAGCATAACCACGCGGTTGGGTTTGCGGCGCTGCGGGTGGCGGTGTCGGATAGGGTGAAGGTGGCTGCACCTGTGGGCTGGATGGAATTGTACGGGGCGGTGGCGGTGGTGTTGACCGATGGGCTGGATGTGGGGCTGTCAGATTACGCCCCTTGTCACGATAGGTCTCCAATACACGCCCTAGCTGGTCTGCCATTCCATAACGATCTGATGGGTTTTTGCTCATCACCTTAAAAACGATGCGCGCTAAACTTTCGGGCACGCCGGGGTTAATCTCAGTCACCATCGGGACCCGTTCGCGAATATGCGCCATCGCCAAATCGTGCTGTGTGGGGCCGCTGTAAGGCAAACGTCCGGTGAGCATCTCAAACATCACAATCCCAATAGCATATACATCAGATGCAGGCGTCGGGCGTTCGCCGCGCGCCTGCTCCGGCGCAAAATAGTGTGGACTGCCCCAGACCACTTCCTGACGCTCATTGGGGTCATAGGCCTGTGTTTCGGTTAGCGCCTGCGCGATACCAAAGTCGGTGATTTTAACAGTGTCGTCCTTTGTCACGAGGATGTTTTGCGGTTTAATATCCGCATGTACCAATCCGGCACGATGGGCGAAACCAATCCCCGCGCAAATCTGGATAGACAAATCCAGCGCCCGTTCCACACTCAATGCGCCGTGCATCTTGATAATCTTTTTGAGATCACGACCATCCACAAATTCCATCACAATGTAATGGTTGGGGCCGTCGTTGCCGGTGTCATGCACGGTGACGATGTTAGGATGCTGCAAATTAGCGACGCTGCGCGCCTCTTGACGAAATCGCTCTAAAAATGTTACATCGTTCTTGATCAGGCTGGGCCGCAGCATTTTCACCGCCACCTTACGCCCTAATTCTTCATCGCGCGATTCGTAAATCACCGCCATACCACCAGAGCCGTGTTGTCTCAGCAGCCGATAGCGATTGTTGAGAATGGCATCACCACTCATTTTGCACACCTTTGTTCATATCTATGTTGACCTGGCTATTTCACGACTCAGGGTCGCATGGTTGGATCATGCAACCGACGATATTCTAGCACTGCGCTGCGGTCTGTCATACTCGCAATATAATCTGCAACCACCCGATACAGACCTTCACCATCAATTTTCGCTTGAAATTCGCGCGGGAGCAAGGCGGGTTCGTCGATATAACTTTCAAATATTTTGGTGGTAAATTGCTCGGCGCGTTTCGCCATCATCACCACACGCGGATGACGGTACATATTTTCGTACATAAAGTTCT
>CAZTLI010000250.1:0-7902 GCA_964614375.1 uncultured Anaerolineaceae bacterium | reverse complement strand
AATGAGGCCGACAATTTGTGAACGCTGTCCCTGTAACAACCGTGCTTGTAGATTAGGTTGATAGCCCTGGCGTTCGGCTTCCGCCTTAATTATCTGGCGGGTTTCTTCATTGACATCCTCATAGCCGCCTAAAGCGCGGGAAACAGTGGTGACCGAAAATCCAGTGGCTTGCGCGATGGATTTCAACGTAGCCTTTGACATAAACAATACTCGTTCGTAACAAAAATTTATTTATCAGAGTAATCCGAAACGTTTTGGATTACCCTTTTTATAATCCAAAACGTTTCGGGTGTCAAGAGATTGCGAAGTCTTAAACGTTTAACACTTGCTACTGCGTCTGTATTCTAGTCCGGCTTGAGCCAGAGAATCTGATAAGGTTTGAGGACAACTGCCATCTCGTCATTGGCGGCGGTGTAGGCTTCTCTGGTTAGTAGGTCATGCCAGTGTGTGTGACCGTGCGCGGCAATTTTCAGTGTTGTGGGTTCGGCTTGTATATTGTGGAGCGCGACAATCCGGGCACTGCGATCTCGTGAATAGCGTTCGACGGCAAATACAGCCGGGGATAGGTCGAGGATGGTTTGGTGACCGAGTGGGTCGAATGCTGCTTCGCGTGTGCGGACGGTGAGCAGCGCCCGATAGCGGCTGTATACCTGCTGGCGGATGGAGTTCGTGTCCGCAAGTTCGCGTTGCAGTGTGGCAACAGGCAATTTTTGGCGATTGATAGCGCGATTGTGTCCGCTACGTTCGACTCCAGCGGTATCATTACGGGAACCAAATAGACTGTGGAAATAAATGCCGGGTACGCCGATGAGCGATAGGGCAATCGCTTGCGAGACGATAAATCGCTGGACGGCGGTTTGCGGTTCGCGCGCGGTGATGCCGGGATGGGTCATAGCATCGAAATAATTGATGTTCATTTCGTAGGGGCTTTGTGTGCCATCGGCATTGCTCTTGAACGACACCCGTCCGCCGTGTGCCTGTGTGGTTGCGACCAGTGCGTCGATTTCATCCTGAGACAATATGCCCGTGACCGGGCGCAAGCCGATGCCATCGTGCGAAGCGGTGAAGTTGAAAAAGGTCGTGCGGTCACTACGGCGTTTGAGTGTCGCTGCCCAGCGTGTAATTTTGCTTGCATCGCCCGTCGTCAGGGTATGGTAGATAAGTGGGGGGAGAGCGAACTGATAGACCATTTGGGCTTCGTTCGTACCATCACCAAAATAGGAGATATTTTCCTCATGCGGCACATTGGTTTCGGTGATGATGATGGTTGATGGCGCAACCATGTCCAGCACATCGCGCATGAGTTGAATAATCAAGTGTGTTTGTTCCAGATGGATGCACGACGTGCCAATTTCTTTCCATAGAAAAGCGATGGCATCCAACCGGATAAGTCGCGCCCCTTGTTCAACATAGAACACCAGCGCCTTGATGAGTTCCAGCAGTACCTGCGGATTTTGCACATTGACATCTATCTGGTCGGCACTGAAGGTTGTCCACACATGCTGCCGCCCATTAGCGGTATCGAACGGGGTTAACAAGGGTAGGGCACGCGGGCGTACTACATCCGACAGGTCTGTATTGGGGTCAACGGTGATGAAGTAGTCTGCATAGGGCTGTTTACCATCCAGAAATCCCTGAAACCATGCGCTCTGTGAGGAAATGTGATTGAATACCGCGTCGAACATCAGCTTGAATGTTTCGCCAAGCTGTTGGATGTGTGCCCATGTGCCAAGTTGAGGGTCAACGGCAAAGTAGTCAATGACACTGAAGCCGTCATCGGATGAATAGGGGTAGAAAGGCAGTATATGCACACTATTGACGACTGGATGTATCGTTTCGCGCAGCAACCGATTGAGGGTTTCTAACGGGGGTTCATCATCGGCATATACCATATCGCCATATGTAATGAGCACCCCATCCTCTGCCGATAATGATAAGGCATGATCACCCTCAGCCGTTGTCGAAGCCTTATCCACTAGCTGAAAGAGTTCTGTAGCGGTTTGGCTGCCGCGTTCAGTGCCATACAACTGGTGTAGACGTTTACGAATACGATCACGTATGGGACTGAAGGAGGCCTCATAAGTCATACCCTTTCCTCCTTGATATAATAGGTTGAATCTTTCCCATATTACACTGTATCCCAAAATGCGCTATCTATATATGTGCTAAATTCGATGATGTATTAGGGATGCAACACAAAGAATGCTTATGATGGACAGGGTGGCTTTAGCCGCTTGTGCAACGGGCTGACGAAGGTTGAATACATCATCGGATTATCGGACACGGCACGCCATGTCCCGACAAACCCCTGTTGTCTCCCGTCGGGACACTGCATGGCTGCATCCGCATGTCCAGTCACCCTTCCGTGAGCTTGTGCCTGTTCACATGGCAACCCCTCTCCCCAACCAATCCCTTCCCCGCTGGCGGAGCGGGGACTTCCACAACACTTGTGACCGGTTCTGCCGAGCCGGGGATGGGGGTTTGGCGACAGGCGTATAGATACGGGCGTATGGATACGGGCGTATGGATACGGGCATTGTTACGTGTCCGCAAACAACGGTGTGATCCGATGCGTTTGTTAAAGACCATCAGCCCGCCCTCTGCACAATAATCAGTCGGAGTCTCATGGGTTTATCCATTAGATTATCATCGGTCAGTTCTTTGAGAAAGAAAAGCGGAAAGGATAGTTAGCACAGTTTTGCAGAACTTGTTCAGTTTGCACAGCCTGTATCATGGCACACCCGGATCATCCTTCGCCAATAACCAATCACGCACTTCGTTTGTGAGCGGGTCTTGGGCAGTCATGAGCCTATCTCCTCCATCCATCATGGTTACTACGAGCATATCCATTTGTATGGAATTGGTGCTAGTGTGCAAAGACAGTGCGCCAGTGTGAAGAAAAGCAGATTCGCGCACTAAATCACAGCTGCACCAAACTTATTGAAATTTAGAAAGCCAGGAGATGGCGCATTTTCTGGCAATGCTGTCCCAACGGCAAAGATAGCCTACGAATCAGTCGATAAGATCGCAATTGGTACAATGAGCACTAATGGAATCCACAAAAGAATCGGACGCCCAAATACCATAAATAGCACCGTACAGAGTATTAGCCCGGAGATGAAACCATTGTTTTCCCAGAAGAACAGCTTTCGGGTGGTAAAAGCCGCTTTTGCTCGCGCAAAGAAAACACCCGGATATAATCCCGCAAGCGCGATTAGAATGCCATAAACAAACCAGAGTTGGGTGTTAAATGGGTAGGTGTTCACTAGCCAACTGCTCAAGGCATAAGTTGTGATCATCAAGAGCAGTAAAATAAACAGGCGAATTCGCACTTGCTGTACGTAATAAACACCCAGCGCGCTACCAGCCAACCAGGACAATGTAACTAAAAGATAGGTTGTAAACCCGGATGAGAGGGTGAATGTAAGCTGGAAAAATAATCCTGTTTGCAGCCAGCCCAATAATACCCCGACGGTCAATGGATAAAGTATGGAAGGGGATTGCATCTTCATCATTTATCTCCCTGTAAGGCGATCCACAATCCGGCTTGCACTGATGTAGAAAACAATATCCATCGAGTCGAGCGAAATCGGGCGGGCGTTCGCAACAATATGTGCAATTGCAGTTCGATGAAATAGCGTGTAATCCCTTTCGCCATTGGCTTCTAAGGCCGTTTGAACCCGGTGGAAATCAAAGGGTAAATGATGTCCCGCAAAAGCAAAACTTAAGCGACTGGACTCAGATGTAACAATCATTACGTCATCAAATACCGCCAATAAGGATGCCGCAACACGCCGCGCAACGACACTATCCTCACTGAAACGGGTGGTTAAATTGACGACTAGAATACCATCTGGATTAAGGCGGGCAGCTATCTGCTCATAAAAAGGCACCGAATATAATGTGGCGGTCTGAATTGCGAAAGGAGTAGGCACATCGGTAACGATCAAGTCAAATGATTGTGGGGTGTTTGCAATAAAATGCTTGGCATCATCAACGACGACATTCCGATTCGTGAGTGTTCCCATTCGATTATAGTCTTCAAAGAAGCGACTACTAACATCGACGACTACCGGGTCGAGTTCTACAGTAGTAACCACACCCCCACGCTCGGCAATTAATCGTTCCAAGTGCATCGAACCCGCACCGATAACCAGTGTATTGTTTGGATGGAGCAGATCGGCGGGTACAGCGCCCATCATGACATTTAACCAACTCCAACGGTTGGTGCCAAAGTGTAGCAACCCATCTAAATAGAGATAACGATTACCCGCCGGGTCTTGCAGTACATCCACCTTTTGATAAGGGCTGTAACCTGTGTAGAGCGTAATTGTGCCGGGTGGCAGGTTATGAAGTTGTTGATACCACAGAGCATTACTCCAGAAATTGAGTTCGGGCAGCAGGATAAGCCAACCAATGCTCAAAATTGTGACGATACCGGTCTGAACAGGCCTTACGCCAAAGCCTATCATCATAAGCAGGAGATTGATGCCATATAAAAGATAAATCCCGATTAGACCCAGCCCACCTAATAGCACCAATACCACCACACCCAGCGCTGATCCTAAGAGTTCGAGCGCATAAAGCGTCGATAGCTGTCCTTCTTCGCTGTCAGCAAATAATGGTAGTAACATGCTATAGAATGCGGAAACTAAAAAAGGGGTGAGTACAGGAACCATTATATAGGCAGCTGCATAGAGGCCTAACGTATCCAGAAAAATAGTCAACAGGCGAAACCAGATGGGGAGGCTAAGATGCAGCCCTAGTGTTAACAAACCCAATGGAACTAACCATGTGCGTTTAATGTAGGCCGATACCCAATACCCCACCGATAAGCCGGCAAAATAGGCCGCACTCACTAACAGCACAACCAATTCTGTGCCCAGCAGGAGGGCAGTCAGCTCACGAACCAGCACCCACTGAATCAAAATGAGATTTGTACCGCCGAGTAAGACGATAAAACCCGGAGCATGAAGCACCCGACTGAATATCGGATGCTTCATGCGTGCTGTATGAGAATGTAGTGTCGTTGTTGGTGTCCAGATGCTCATACGCTGCCCCAGGGGAGTTTAGTCGTCGTCCGAACCCATACCCGAGTCGTCGCTGTCATCGTCCGAACCCATGCCTGAGTCGTCGCTGTTATCGTTCGAACCCATGCCTGAGTCGTCACTATTGTCGTTGCTATTGGTGTTCGTATTGCCCCCATTGCCATTGTCGTTGAAATTGCCATTATCAACATCGTCATCATGGCTCTCAATCGTTAGGATGATGCCGGATTGCGCGTCAATGGTAATTTCTAACCCATGACTGGTTCTGATGTCCCAAACCAATGTGTCACCGAACCGCCTATCCAGGCGAATTTCAACAATGGTGGTATTGGGGTACACTGCCAAAACGATGTCGATAGCGTCCTGCGCTGACACTGATGTATCTACATTGGAATTGTCATTGGCGTTTTGATCAGCATCATCATCATTATCGTTGGAATTGTCATTGGCGTTTTGATCAGCATCATCATTATCGTTGGCATTGCCATTGTGGTCGTCGTCCTCGTTATCATTGGCTGATGCACCAGTCCCAGCAACAACATTTTCAACTTCGCGTGCCACAAGGACATCATCAACCAGTTGGACATGCGCCTTCACCAGTACACCCACAACCAAAGTATCGTGGATTTCTGCGCCGGTTGTGGTAATGGTTTGCCCAGCGACAACGATAAATCCATCACCGATTTCTTCTAGTGTGCCTGTGATTTCAAATTCACCGACGGGGGTTGGATCATCGTCAGCCGCATCCGGGTCAGGTGTAAACAGAGCTACTTCACGGGCAACCCAAACACCCGCACTGTCCGCAGTTGCGTGGACTCGCACCATTTCACCAACCATGATTGCAGGGTCAATCTCAGCAGTGGTGACATCAATAGATAGGCCATTAATCACCATCGTGGTGTCTTCAAAACTTTCTACCATACCGATAAGTTCAGCTTCGCCGGGTTGAATATCATCCCCAACCGGGTTAATCTGACGTGCCGTGATGGTGCCATCCACGTTTAATGAGCCTTCGACACGTACCAACGCACCAACTTCAATCGGAGTGTTGATTTCGGCAGTCGAGACATCCACAAGAAGACCATTAACGGTAACTGTGTCGAGTGTCATCGCTTCGACCACACCTACCAGTTCGACATCTGCTGTCGTTTGCGCGAAAGCAGGAACGGTCAGCAGCAGCATCACTGCTAAACTCACAACAAGAAACGAGATTTGCCACTTCATCTTCATGATTTGTCCTCCAGACATATCGCGGGCGATGTTGTATTGCACCCGTTAAGTCCGGTTTGTTGAGGAAAGGTTTCGGTCAATTTGTAAGCAACTGGTATTGTCGCCGAAGCCGTGTCCTAATCATCTGATCCCATACCTGACGAATCGTCATCGTCGTTGTCATTGGAATTATCATTGGTGTTGCCATTTGTTTCATTGACCGTTTCGCCACTTGAGTTATTCGTGTTGCCGTTTAAATCGTCATCACTGATTGTGGGTGTGCCCACATTTTGTCGTTCAATCGTCAAAACATTGCCGCAGGCGACATCAATCGTGATGACAATTTGATGGCTGGTGGTGATTTCCCACACCAACACGCCGCTAAACCGTGTGACTTGAATAACACGAATAATGGTTGTATTGGGATAGATTTCCAGAACTCGTGCAATGGCGTCATCGGCGGTGAGCGGCGCGCCACACCCGGGCGCGAATGTCGGTGTTGGTGACGGCGTGCGACTCGGCGTGCGAGAAGGTCTTGGTGTATGGGTTAGCGTAACCGTTGCAGTGCGGGTTGCTGTTGAGGTCGTCGTAGGAGAGGGCGTTGGTGTTGCGCTGCGAGTCACCGATGCGGTGGCTGTCGGTGTATGGGTATAGGTGGCTGAATGTGTCGCGGTTGGTGTATCCGTAAATGTTGAGGTAGCAGTAGGTGCAGCGGTATCTGTCGCTGATGCGGTGGGTGTAAGTGAGGTTGTTTCTGTTGGCGAAGGGGACGCAGAAGATGTCGTCGTCGGTGTGCCTGTAGGTGTTGAGGTTTCCGTTTGTGCAACAGGCTGATTGATGCCTGTTCCTGTAGACGGCGAATTGGGGGGCGCAGCAATAATGTATACGGCTGTAAACAACCCCAGTATCGCCAACATGAGAATGAATAAAAGAAATGGCGGTCGTTTGCGGCGCTGCTGTCGTTGAATTTGTTCCCAGACAAGCTCTTGATCTACTATCCACTCGGCTTCAGGTATTTGCAATTCAGTGACATATTGACCTGCTTCCAGCAGCGGTTGCAGAATATCGGCATAGGCGGGATAGGCGCGTAGACATTGGTCGATGGATTGACCCGACGTGATACGATTGACGCAATCTTCAAAAATGTCGGTGATGTCTTGTGGTCTCATGCGTCTACTCCCATATCTGTCAATAGCTGACGCAGGGTGTCAATGGCACGAAATTGGAGTGACTTAATCGCACTGACACTTTTATCCATAAGGTCGGCAGTTTCCCGCAAATTCAGCCCCTGCCCGAACCGTAAAAGCAGGACTTCTTGCTGTTCTGCAACTAACATATTGAGCACACGCCGAACACGCTCAACGCTAAGTGCGCGGATTAACGCAGCTTCAGGATTTTCTTCTGCCGAACCCGGCTCCCATTCGTCCAGAGTTGTGGCAGGGAACTGCTTCTGTTTACCATAGTGGTCATAGACCTTATTGCGGGCTACACGAAACAACCACGCCCGCAGATGAGTCTGGGGTGGGTGGCTGCTCTTTAGTGCGACGAAAAAGTCTAAGAAAACATCCGCAGCAATGTCCCGCGCTTTTTCCCGCTCATTGATACGTAAACGAATGAACTGATAAATGGGCGGGAAATAACGTTC
>CAZTLI010000249.1:0-7920 GCA_964614375.1 uncultured Anaerolineaceae bacterium | reverse complement strand
TCGTATCGCTGCTGTTGATGGTGCTGCTGCAATATCTGGTGATGCGAACGCGCATCGGGCAGGCTATGCGGACGGTGGCATTCAATTCGCGCATCGCCAG
This sequence comes from uncultured Anaerolineaceae bacterium, assembly GCA_964614375.1. GTDB lineage: Bacteria > Chloroflexota > Anaerolineae > Aggregatilineales > Phototrophicaceae > CAZTLI01. The sequence continues at coordinate 7,820 of CAZTLI010000249.1, read as the reverse complement.
TTTGCTCGGTGTGAATGTCAGCGGTGTTTTTCTGGTGACATTTTTCATTGCGGGGGCGCTGGCAGGGGCGGCAGGCATACTCTATGGATTGGCGTTCAACATCCAGCCTGCGATGGGGCAAAATGTGGCACTCATTGGCTTAACCGCGATGGTGCTGGGTGGATTGGGCAGCATTCCCGGCGCGGTCTTGGGCGGATTTGTGGTCGCCGGGTTGCAAGAATTCAGCACAGCGGCGGGCGGCAGTGATGTGCGTAACGCCATTGTTTTTTTCTTACTATTTGTCATCCTCATTATCCGTCCGCAAGGGTTACTGGGGCAGGGAGAACACGATAGAGCGTGACAGCGCACAATCATCAAATAATAGCGAACGCATTCAACACAAATTAAGATAGGGCGACCCGGTATGGTCGTTCGGCACTTTACTGGATACAGCAAATGGATTTTTTGCGAAGTATAGGCTTAACTGAACCCGTCATCCAATTTATGCTGATCAATGCCATTCTCGGCCTCAGCATCTATTTGACGTTGTATACGGGGATGTTCTCGCTGGCGAATGCGGGATTCATGGCGATTGGGGCCTATAGCGGCGTCTTGATTACGCAAAATCTCGGTTTACCATTGTGGGTGGGATTAATTGGCGGGATGCTGTTGGCGGCGATTATCGCTGTGCCAATCGGGATTCCGGTGCTGCGATTGCAGGATATTTATCTGGCGATTGCGACCATTGGCTTTGGCGAAGTCGTGCGGATTCTGCTGCTCAACTTCGATACCCTTGCCAGCGACATCTTCACGCGCATCAATGGCGAAACGATTAACATTGAACTGATTCTTGGCGCGCGCGGCATCAAAAGCATCCCCACACTGACCGAGACATGGCATCTCATCCTATTTATAATCGTCACGGGCTATTTGATTGCCCGGCTGCATCGTTCACGATTTGGACGGGCGATGGCGGCGATTCGACAGGACGAAAATGCCGCCGCCAGCATGGGAATCAATGTCGTTTACGTCAAAAATGTCGTTTTTATCCTCAGCGCGATGCTGGCAGCAGCTGCGGGTGTGCTGAGCGCTCATCTGACACGCATCATCATCCCCAATAGCTATGGTTTTGATAGAGCAGTCGATATTCTGGCGTTCGCGGTACTGGGCGGGACGGCGACGTGGATTGGCCCCATCGTCGGCGGTATGGTCATGGGCGCGCTGCCGGAGATTTTGCGTTTTCTGGATGAATATCGCGGGATTTTCAATGGGCTGGTGCTGCTGGTATTCATTCTCTATCTGCCGGGTGGCCTGATTAATCCCAGAGGCTGGAAAACCCTATGGCGACGGTTGCGAGGGGAGGGCGATATGCCTGCTATCGAACCGGACATCATTCAAGATAGGCAGGGGCGTTAAAGTTATGCTCGAACTGCACGATGTGTCGCGCAATTTTGGCGGTGTGCGGGCGCTTAGCGAAGTGACCATGAGCGTACCCAGAGGACAGGTCACCGGCCTCATCGGCCCCAACGGAGCGGGTAAAACGACGCTCATCAACAACATTAGTGGTCTCGACCATCCGACCGGTGGACAAATCACATTTGATGGTCAGACGATTCAGCGCAAATCGACATATCGCATCACACGCATGGGTATCGCCCGAACATATCAGAATATCCGCCTGTTTGGTGAGATGACCGTCCTCGAAAATCTGCTCATCGGTCAGCACGCACAGGGTCGGGCATCGTGGCTGGAATCGGTCTTCTTTATCCCACGCTATGTCCGCGAGGAACGTGCCTTGCGCGACTATGCCCATACCCTGCTCGAACGCTTCAATTTGACTAAATTTGCGGATACGCAAGCGGCCAATCTACCGTATGGCGACCAACGACGGCTAGAAATGGCACGGGCATTGGCGACCAATCCGAAACTTGTCCTGCTCGATGAACCGACAGCGGGCATGAATCCGATTGAAACGGAAGCGCTGGGCGAACAGATTTTGCGCCTGCGGGAAGACGGTTTGACCGTGCTGGTGATTGAGCATGATATGTCATTGATTCATCAGGTATGCGACACGGTGTATGTGCTCAATTTCGGTCAAATTATTGCCCATGGCACACCCGATGACATCAAGCAGAATCCACACGTCATTGAGGCGTATCTGGGAGAAGACAGTGAGTAGAGTTTTGTGCTAAATTAGAGCTATGCAAGGATTGATGCTTGTTGAGTATCCTGCACAAAATACAGCTGTATTGGGTGCATCAACCTCATTGTAACTGCATTTCTGCCTCATAGCACCTCCTCCGTAAATGTTGATAACCCCATCTGTCAACGAGATTGGAGGTACTACTCTATGAAACTCACACGTTTATTGATTTTCATTTGTCTCGCTTTCCTATCCTACAATATCGAAGCCCAAGACGATAGCTGTCCCATGATTATTACGACGGCGCTCGACGCTACGGAAAGTGCCTGTCAGGATACAGGGCGGAATCAGGTCTGCTACGGCAATTTCCTGATAGATGCAGTGCCGCAATCGGGTGTAGACACATTGGATTTTGAGCAGCAGGGAGACATCGCTGATGTGGGCGCAGTCCAATCCCTCACGTTAAGTCCACTCAATGTGGAGACCAACGAATGGGGAGTCGCGTTGATGCGTATTCAGGCTAATTTGCCCGATACACTACCGGGGCAAAATGTGACGTTGTTGCTGTTTGGTGATGTAGAAATTCAGACTGCTGTTGAACCAGCAGAAGAGATTGTCATGGTGACAGTAGTGGCATCGAGTAACGCGAATATCCGCGCGAACCCTTCGACAAATGCCGCTATCGTCAATGGCTTAGAAAGCGGCGATGTGGTGACGGCCATCGGGCGGTTAGCAGATAATTCATGGCTGCGTGTCCAGTTGCCCGACGGCAATACAGGCTGGATATTTACTTCGCTAGTAACGAGTACGGATGACATTTCCACATTAAATGAGGTCGATCCAGACGACGATACCACCATCCAACCTGCATTCCGCCCGATGCAAGCCTTTTTATTCCGCAGCGGTATCGGGGATGCGGCGTGTGAAACCGCGCCAGAAAGCGGCATTCTCATCCAGACACCTACAGGCAGTAGGGAAGTCACTTTGACCGTCAATGGTGTAAACATTACGATGGGTTCGACCACGTTTTTACAAGCAGAGGCACCGGGCGAGATGATAGTGAATGGCCTCGAAGATCAGATACACGTCAATGCCTTCGATGTCACATATACCGCATACGCCGGAACGCGCGTGCGAGTACCACTCGATGAAAATTCAATGCCCGCTGGCCCACCGCTGCCGACAGAACCCTATGATATTAATCGCTTGCAAGATTTGCCTTTAAATATCCTGGAACGCCCGATTGTCCTTCCATCACCACTCACACATGAACAGATAGATGCCCAGATGAATTCCTCTATCAGTCAATCTTTCATGGACAATAGAGGCGATGTCCAGATTTGCAACTCGCAATCACCCACCAGTGACCCTGAAGTCGATATTACGCAGGTCGTAGTGACCCGGAACGTCAATCGGGATTTGCACGTTGAAGTTCACCTGGATGCGCCGCTGGTCACCGACTACAGTTTTGCTGTACTGCTTGTGGTGCAATTGGACAATATGTTTAAGGTATATATATGGGAGATTCACAATGGGATATTCAGAATTGGTGAAACTGACCCACAAACCGGGGCGCTGATTCCAGAATCAGATGCACACGTTGATATTGACCGGGAGACAGGTGTGGTATCTTTCAATATCGATGGTTCGACATTATCCAATACAATCAGTCAGCTTAATGTTCGCAGTTTTCATACACCGACCTCCGAGACACAACCTCAGCCTACAACCTGCGATTCTGCCGGGCCGTTGTCTCTATCTGAAGATATGCGCTAAATACACACCGGACTCTTGCTGTGATTAAATCAGATACATAGCAAGAGTCCGGTTATTCATGATTGGCTTGTCACAAATGACGCAAATCTGGATATAATCAGTTGTCGAGATTTTCCTGCCGATAGAGAAGCCAATATGCAACTACTTGAAATCCACAACCTGCATACTCGGTACGGCGCGATTAGGGCACTGCGTGGCTTGTCGTTTACAGTTGCACAGGGGCAGGTCGTCAGTCTAATTGGCGCGAATGGCGCGGGTAAATCGACCACGCTCAACACTATCAGCGGCCTGATTAAACCCGACGAAGGGCAGATTCTGTTCGATGGGCACAACATCACGGGCTGGCGACCCGATAGAATAACTCGCGCTGGACTGGTACAAGTTCCAGAAGGGCGTTTGGTCATCGCCAATATGTCCGTTGAGGAAAATCTACGGATGGGCGCCTACCCCCGTCGGGATACCGCAGCGATTGAAGCGGATTTGCGCGACACGTTTGAACGTTTTCCGCGTTTAGCAGAACGCAAGGGACAGAAAGCCGGGTCGCTGAGTGGCGGTGAACAACAGATGTTGGCGGTTGGACGCGCGCTGATGAGCCGTCCGCGTCTGCTGATGCTGGATGAGCCGAGTATGGGTCTTGCGCCGCTGCTGGTGAACGCCGTCTTTGACATCATCGCCGGGATTAAAGCACAGGGGATTCCGATTCTGCTGGTCGAACAGAATGCCCGTAAAGCGTTGCAGATAGCAGATTATGCCTATGTCATCGAACGGGGGCAAATCGCTTATGAAGGCGAAGCCACCCGCCTGCGCGAAGACCCCAATATTGTCTCCGCTTATCTGGGATGATGGGATAGTCGTCCAATTGTGATTTTATCTCAGGGGTGATATATTTGTTCTAATCCGACCCGTGTAAGTATTCCTGTAGATGACCCTCCACACCCATTCACGCTACAACAGCACACTTATCCGCATAGATGACTATCACTGTGATGGACATACGGCGCATGATGATGAAGAAGCGGCGCTGAATCACGAAATCGCCTTTGTCCGGTCGGGCGTGTTCATGCGTTATGATGCGTTCGGACGGGCGGTAGTTGATAGCAATCATGTGTTGTTCTTCAATCGCAGCCGACCCTATCATATTAGTCATCCAGTCCCTGGCGGCGATTGCTGTACCGTATTCACCATCGCCGATTCGACGCTGTATGACCTGCTGCAAGATGGTGATTGCTCAATGGATGAACGACCAGATACGCCATTTCCCGTGGCTCATGCGCCAGTGGATTCGCGCCAGCGATTGATACAAATTCAACTTCTCCATGCGCTCGTGTCCTGTGAAACGGTTGATTCACTCGCTTTCGATGAAGAAATTTTGCTGTTGCTGGGTGATATTATGGCGTTGTGCTATCGCACCATCGGGCGGGGCGGTGATGCAAGTCGCCCGGAGACACGCACAGCGCATACAGATATAGTCAATGCCGTAAAAGTCGTGCTGGCCAATACATACGCTAAATGCTGGACATTGGGTGACATCGCAGGGGCGGTGTATAGTTCACCCTATCACCTGTGCCGGACATTTCGGCGCGAAACAGGGCAGACTATCCACAGTTACCGGCAGCGTTTGCGCCTGTATCATGCTTTAGAGCGTATCGCCAATACGCATGTGGATGATTTTACGTCGCTGGCGCTTGCGCTTGGGTTTTCCAGCCACAGCCACTTTTCGACCGTATTTTCACGCACCTTTGGTTTATCACCATCGGCTTTCCGCGATACGGTGAACAGCCGCAACCTCCACGAAACGCGCAAGAATTTGAAAGTCTGATCCATCTCGCGTCTGCTACCATCACCACTGATGTCAATCATTTATCCATAGGAGTCAGCTGTGATGTCTTCAGAAGAACAAGCCGTATGGGATGTGATTCAAGCATTTAATCGTGCTTTTGCTATCAACGACCCGGAAACCTATTTCACCTACATTGACGATGACATCACCGTCATCACGCCGAAGAATCCCTATCGTGTCGAAGGTCTTGCGCCTGACCGCGAGGAATTTGAATTCGGCATCCAGACCGGATACAGTCGCGTTCACTATTTTCAGGAGATGCAGCCGCTGGTGCGAGTCTATGGTAACAGCGCCGTTGTGACTTATTTCTCGCGCGGTTACTATGGAGCGGAAGGGCAGGGGCGAACCGTTTACCTCAAAGAAACCGATGTGCTGGTCAAGCGCGACGGACTGTGGAAAATTGTCCACATCCATGTGTCCGCCACGGCTTGATTCACATCCAGCAGGAGTCGTTACGCTAGATACAGCGCCTACATTAGGACACTGGCTGCGGCTGGAAGCGGGCTTTGCGTTCGTGAATGAGTGCTGCATAGAAATTGAGCAGGTCGCGGTCTTGCCGGGCATCCCAGATCATCGGCAGCCGCCCCTGTTCGAGATTTTTCTCGCGGACGGACACCGCCTGACTCATGCCCACTTCTGTACCATAGTAGATAATTGGCGGCCCCGATAACGCGAACTGTGCCCGCGCCGCTGCTTTGAGCGCATCTTTATCACCCTTCGCGATGAACAAAAAGCGATCCATATCGTGATTGTCGAGGAAGGTCGGCAGCAAGAAATCCTGTGGAAATATGCTGAAATGGCGCGCGGTGAACTGCCGTAAAACCGCCTCATCCAGCGATTGATAGCCATAGACCCGGCGCAGTGCCTCAGACGTGTGAAAATCGAGCGTACCATCTAAGCGTCCGATATACTGCTGCATGACCGTTGGCGCGTCAACGGTTTCGCCGTAGCAAAAACTGTCCGCTTTTGCGTCTTTGCACACGGCACGGAACGCTGCCCAGAAATTCGGGCCGGGGCCATCGGCATGGTCGAGACGATAGCCATCGACATCAAACTCACGCAGCCAGTAGCGCGCCACATCCAGCATCCAATCGCGTGCGACGGGAGACTGCATATTCAATTCTGGCATTTGTTTCACACCGAAGAACGAACGATAGCCAATCTCTGACTCATCGAATGTGAACCAATCTCGATAGGGCGAATGTGGATTTTTGAGCGCATCTTGAAAGTGGGGATGCAGGTGGGAGGTGTGATTGCAAGCCAAATCCAGCAGCACACGTAGGCCGCGTTTGTGCGCCGCAGCGACAACTGCGTGTAATGCCTCGTCACCACCTAAACGCGGTTCGACACGATAATAGTCCACGATGTCATAACCGTGATACGTGGGAGAGACAAACGTCGGACTCAACCAGATGCACGTCGCGCCAAGGTCGGCAATATAATCCATCCGATCACGCACGCCCCATAATGTCCCGCCATGAAAATCGCTTAAATCCTTCACAGGCAGCCAGTCAACCCCATCGCCGGGATGAAAGCGGTCAACAAATATCTCATAAATTATCGCCTCGCGTGCCCATTGCGGTGGGGCGAAAGTATCGACGTGATAGGCGAACGTCACCGGGCAGCATGGCGTCTCATCCGCAAAATCTGGCAGGGGTTGATTACGAAAATAGGCCGTTGCCGCGCGTTCGGCAGTGCGTTTAACATCAGGCCAATCGGCAAAGACATCGGGTGCATCATTTTTGCTGTGCCACGCGCCAATACGATAGCGGACGATTGTGCCATCTGTTTGCGCGGGTAAGGTCACTTGCCAGCGTGTGCGATAGCCCCATGTCAGCGTATCCCAAAGTGTGTCTATCTGCTGGCAGGGGATAGCTTCCCCGTTGATTGCATGTCCACGCAGTCCATCGGGTTCAGTGCCATCCGTCGTGAAATAACAGGTCACGGAATCGGCTTCGACCTGTGCGCCAATATCGACTGTTAGTACAACGGATTCGCCCGGATGCGGGTCGCGTGGTGACAGCCGATGCAGATGTTGGACGCCTGTGCGGGCGGCGCGATGGTGAATGAGCTTGAGTTCAT
>CAZTLI010000248.1:0-7947 GCA_964614375.1 uncultured Anaerolineaceae bacterium | reverse complement strand
AAATAAAGGTTTTGTTAAGGTATGTGTTTCATTAAGTGAAATGTGGGTAATTGTGTGTTAATGGGGCGGGGATTACCCGTGTGCTGGGATACGATCCCAACTTGGGTGCGCCTAACATGGTAATTTGTAAATAGGGTTTGATTTGTTACAGTTTATGGAATCAGGTCATCTACCAACCCGCAGTCACACAGGGGAGAAACACAAAACGCCCGACATCCTTGCCGCGCGTTCGGTTTCGACCAGGTTGTGTGTACCCGGAGGGATTCGAACCCCCGACCTATGGTTCCGTAGACCATCGCTCTAATCCGCTGAGCTACGGGTACAATTTATTGTGTTTCTTATCATAGCAGAACGGTGTAAGCGGGTCAAGATGAAAGGTGATGGGCGCTGCTTCCATAGCGTTTAATCGCCTGTTCGCAGCCCATGCCGCCGCGCAGCGCTATCGCAACAGGTGAGAGCGCTGCGGGGACTTCCTAAACCTCGCGCGGCTGCTGCATACGCAGCCACTGTAGACCGATGAGGGTTTTGGCGTCCTGAATCTCGCCACGCATCATTTTAGCGAGGGCATCTTTGCGGGCAATCGCCACCGTGCGAATGTCCTCGCCTTCACTGCGGACGCCGCCGCCGCTTTCCGTCTGTTGTGTGGGTTGCACACGCGCATAAAACAGATGAATCCGTTCTGAACTGCCGCCGGGACTGACAAAAAAGGTGCTGATGTGCTGCAAATCCTGTGTCGAATACCCAATTTCTTCGACCAGTTCACGTTCCATCGCCGCGCGCGGGTCATCATCAGCAGCGTCGATCATCCCGGCAGGTGTTTCGAGTAACCAGCCCGTCCCCTCGCCACGATAGGTCGGATAGCGAAATTGCTCGGTAAACAGCAGCGTATCATCGACTACATTGTGGATAATCGCCGCCACACTGTCGCCCCGATTCAGATTCAGGCGTATGATTTCGTCGCTCATCGTCCCGTTATAATGTTCATGTCGCAGGCGCGCCTCAATAATCTCAAAAATGGCCTTTTTAAAGACCGTCTGCTGGCTGATGATGTCTACCCGTTTGCTCATGATTGCCTACCTATCGTGATAAAGTAACACGCTGATTGCTAGTCAGCAAAAGCATCATTCTCGCAGAACAGGGTGGGCTTTAAAAGGTAGCAACAGCTTATCGCCCTATTCAACATCAAAAACAGGCTCCCAATCCACACCACTTGAGGTCGGGCGCAGCCTGCCAACCGAGGGGATGTGAGTGGCGATGAGCAGCGCGTTTTCGTCCAGCGCGCGTGTGGTCAGCGCCTGACGACTCGCCATGATGGTCTCTGCGTTCGCCCACGACACTTTCCATTCAGGTTGTGCAAATTCTACCGGGTGATGATAGAGGTCGCCCAGACAGTATAACGTCTCTCCACCGGATTGAACGCGGACAATTTGATGCCCGCGCGTTTCACCGGGCGCGGCAAAAATCGTGATTCCATCCACCACGTCAATGTTCCCCTCCACCAGTTGCAGCACACCCTGTTGATGCAGCACTTTGAGCGTGCGCGATTCTAATGAATTAGGGTCTTGCAACGGTTGTTCAGCCCGTTCCCAGTCAGGCCGTCCCAGATAACAGGTTGCGTTGGGAAAACGTGGCAATAGCTGTCCATCGACCTCATACGTTGTACCGTTGAAGTGATCCCAATGACGATGGGTGATAATCACATGCGTGATTGCGTTGCGTTCTATCCCCGCTTCGAGCAGTTGGTCAACCAGCGCGGGCGGTGGCGTATAATCGGGCAGCGCATACTCCGGGTCTGTCTCGACATCATAAATGCCCGCATCCACCAGCGCCGAGGTATGCGGCAGTTGGATGTGAACACAGTGAATAGGCATCGTGGTCTGGTCTGCCAAACCATGTAAATCATGGCGCGACGCTAAATCGGTTTCTGGCACACCCAGATACTCCGCTACCGGTAGATAAATATCGCCAATATTAATCACTGTAACTGTCGCTTGCCCCAGTTTTATTTGACGCATGCCTATTCTCCATACCAATCCAAGCGCTACCCGTACAACACAAACAGCATTGGTTGACGATGATTAAATGTGTGGTCATCGCTGCATCACGATAGATACACCCTGTTATCGAGTGGGAAAATCCGGGTGTGCGGCATAGTCGGTGGATGAGCGACAATGGCGCTGGCAGGTTGCGGCTGTGGCTCAGGACGACTCATTCTCGCTGACCGCCGCCATTTCGTTGGAGTCGGCGGCGCGTTTTTTGGCGTCTGCTTCGGCCTGCTGTGTCTGATATTCGCGGATGCGGGTGATGATGGATTTGACGGGAGGGACTTCATCATCCTCCAGCGCTTCACACAGGCGATCCAGCGTATCGAGCAGACTTTCGAGCACATAAGGCGAATCATCGGGCACAATTTCCAGCGTATATTCAAGGGTACTGCGGGCAACGTCGCCTTTGCCCAAAGCAAGCTGCGCGACGAGTAAGTCGGCGTGACCCCAGTAGTTATCGACATCGGCGGCAGCTTCGGCGGCAGCAATCCGTTCGACCTTTTCGTAGGTTTTGAGCATTTCTTCGCGGTTGTGCGTCTGGACATAGAGCAGCGCCAGATTGCCCAGACCATAGGACGAGTGGGGAACCACTTCCGTCGCCCGTTGATAGGCATAGATGGCCTGTTCGATTTGCCCGCGCCGACGATACAAGCCACCCAACGACCCCCACCACGATTCGCCATCGTCATCAATAAGCCGCGGCGAGATTTTCAGCGCGTCGAGGATGCTGCGTTCGGCGAGGTTGAGCATGACATCGCGTTCGATCCCGGTATCCATCTTTTCGCCAATCCGCCGATACACATACCCCAATCCTGCCAGAGATGGGGCGAAATTCGGTTCGATTTCCAGTGACCGCTTGAGGTGATATTGTGCCGCTTCGAGATTGCCACTTTGGGTATACACATACCCGAGACGATAGTGAATGATGAGGTTGTGCGGGTCGAGTTCGAGGGCGCGTTTATAGGTATCGAGCGCGCCGCCATAATCTTGCGCTTTGTACTGGCGTTCACCCAGGGGCAGCAGCGACTGCGCCAGCGACGCTTTTTCGAGCCGATCGCGCTGCTGTTCGGCGCTGGTTTTTAGCTCATCGCGCAGTTGTTCCAGTTCGGTCTCTTTTTCATTCAGGCGCTGCTCAAAGCGTTCGGTAGAGCCTGCCAATTCTTTTTCGATGCGTTCGCGCCCGCGTGTGAGTTCGTTTTGTGCCGAAATGACGCGAGTCACCCCAAACACCGCCAGCGCACCGCCCACAACGGTCACGATGAAACTGAACGCCTCGAACAAACCGAGCAAATTAAAGCCGAGGTCAACCGCATTTTCGGCCTGCAATAACGTATCCTGAATACTGTCTTCCAATTCGGTCACACGGGCAGCCGATTCAAGGGCGCGGTCGGCGGCGTCCTGTGCGCGCGTGGCGGCATCTTCGGCGCGCCGGGTGAGGTCTTCGGCACGCTGGAGAATGTCCGGTTGAGCGGTGGGTTGTGTTTGTGTCGTTGTGGTGTCATCCGGCGTGGCGACAGGTTCGTCATCCTGTGCGAGACCGACGGCACTCACAAGGAAGAGTAATCCAATGAAACCCATTACAGCCAACCGACGCATGATCATTTCCTTTATCCACTGTGCTTGCCCGTCAGCAGTTCAGCCCGTCAGCAACACACCTAACACCCACAATCTGATTACGACTTCTTCTCAAACCGCTCGACCAATTTTTTCCACATGGCGTCTGCGCCTTCGGTGGTGGACGTGAGTTCAATGTCGCCACCGGCGATAATCGCCTTAATGATGCTCTGGTTGGTTTTGCCTGTGCGGAAGGCCGTCGCCAGATCATCGGCAAAGCGCCCACTGCCTTCGAGCACCAGAATCGGGATTTTGCGCGTCCCGCGGGCGGTTGCGAGATAGACATCCTGCTTGGAAATTTTACCGCCGTTGATGAGAATGCCTAACGCGGGCAGGTCTTCTGCCATTGCACGAGTCAACTGCACAATCATCTGCGATTCATCGCCCCAATCGGGCGCATCAACCAGCACAAAATGCGAGTGACTGTCTTCGAGTTCGGCTTCGTGGGCGGGATTGCTATAACCGGGATATTGCACCTTCGCCGCGGGCGCGACGCCTATCAGCGGAAAGGTATAACCATGTTTGCGGCGGGCTTCGCCAATCAACTGCATCACCCCGGATTCTGTGCCGCCATCGACAATGGTGATGTGATGTTCCTGCGCGAAGCGCGCGACCCCTTCTTCAATAATTTGCTCGGTGACGCGCTGGTCTTCGGCGGTCATATAGCCCGCGCCGCCGGTGATGAATATCGCTGGCGCTGGTGTGGTGAGTCCCAGCATCTTTAATATCCACTGCGGGTCGGCATGCTGCGAGACCAGCATCCCAGTGGCTGTGTTCCCCCCCGCGAACGGGATCGAAAAAGGCTGGTTACGCACAGGTTGCGGATTGTTAGTGGTTGACGTATTTGTATCCATCGAATTTTCTCGAATCTGACCGGGCGGATTACCGCTCTGTGCTCCCCATTGCCCGTTGACGAGCGGCGTTGTTGCTTTTAGTGTACTATCATCTGGCAACTTGCGCCTGCTAAAACCTGTAAACTTTCTGTATAGCAACGGCTTTATGAAGACTCGTATTGCACAACCGCTGCTGGCATGGTATGACCAGCACGCCGACGATCTGCCCTGGCGACAGCCCCCCAACAGCCCCACGCGACCCGATGCCTATCGTGTCTGGGTGTCTGAAATTATGCTGCAACAAACCCAGGTCGAAACCGTTGTGCCCTATTATAACCGTTTTCTGGCGGCCTTTCCCACTATTCAGGCCCTTGCCGCCGCGCCGCTGGATGATGTGCTCAAACGATGGGAAGGATTGGGTTATTATAGTCGGGCGCGCAACTTATACAAACTCGCTCAAATGATCGTGAGTGACCATGACGGACAATTCCCGCAGACCGTCGCCGGACTGATTGCACTGCCCGGTATCGGACGCTATACGGCGGGCGCGCTTGCCAGCATTGCCTTTAATGTGCCCGCGCCGCTGCTCGATGGTAATGTGATCCGTGTATTCGCCCGTTTGCTGGATTTAGCCGACGATGTGACCCAAACGACGGTCAAAAATCAGTTGTGGCAGGTGGCGGAAGCGTGGCTCTCGCATGACCGTCCCGGCGATTACAATCAAGCCCTGATGGAATTGGGGCGCACAGTCTGCAAGCCGCGCAATCCCCTGTGTGGGGACTGTCCCCTGCAAAGTCAGTGCCGCGCCTATGCCAATAACACCCAATCCGAACGCCCCATAAAAAAGCGCCGCGCCCCGACTCCCCACTATGACGTGGCGGCGGGCATCATCTATGGACAGGATGGGCGCATCCTCATCGCCCAGCGTCCGCTGGATGGTTTGCTCGGCGGCTTGTGGGAATTTCCCGGCGGCAAGCAGGAAGACGGCGAATCGCTGCCGGACTGTCTGCGGCGAGAACTGCGCGAAGAACTGGCGATTGACGTGGATGTGGGCGGCCTGTTTGTGCGCGTCAAACATGCCTTCACCCACTTCAAAATCACATTGCACGCCTATGAATGCCAGCATATTGACGGCGACCCGCAGGCCACCGGCGTCCATGATTTCCGCTGGGTGACGCTCGACGACTTCGACCAGTACAGCTTCGGCAAAGCAGACCGCCAGGTCATCGCCGCCCTCAATGCCAGACGGGGGATGTTGTTGTAGTTAATCGCAAAAATTGCAGTGTGCGGATGGGTGGTTTATCATAGTAGACATTGCGCTAACACCCAACGCATAGGCACAGCATGTCTGCTCAATCACCAACAACGGGCATTAAGAAACGCTTATCCGCACGTTGGCTGCTGCGGATAATTGGTATCCTCATGTGGGGCGTGACCGTTGTATGGTTGATTGCCCAACCGGGATTTGAACCGCTTGCGGGCTTTCTCGGCGGCCTTGCAGCAGTCATCACCTCATTTTTTGTTGATGATCGGCCTCTCACACAGCCACGCCCGATAACCGATGATGACCTGCGGCGTAATCGTGGCAGACTCCTTGATAATGTGCATCGTTCCTGGATTGAGGGGGTATTGAATCGGTCGCTATATGGCGCAGAACTGGTCAAATTGGGCATCATGACCCGTCCCGAAGCGGTAGACATGGTGCTGAAACAGCCGGGCACGAAAGCGGAAACACTCCCACCCAACACCGCCATTATTGACGTATTTGACAAAGTGGGACAGGAACTGCTGATATTGGGCGAACCGGGCGCGGGCAAGACGACGACGCTGCTAGAGCTGGCGCGTGAACTCATCAATCGGGCGCGACTGAATCCTGAAGAACCGATTCCAGTGGTTTTTAATCTGTCATCCTCGCTGTGGAACGGATTAAACCCACTGTAGCACGCGAGATATTCAAAGCCACAGAAACCCCTCTTCGTGAACATGGTGTGAAACTACCACCTGTCTATGCGTAATACGTAACCTCACTCCTCATCAAACCGCGTGCCGATGGCGCGCGACGGGTCGGAACGGAGGAAGCTCCGCATCCGGCGCTGCACCGGGCGCGGCATGATTTGCAGTAGGCGTTCGATTGTCCCTGTGCTGACCATCAACAATGTGACAATCATCGTCGCTGCCGTACCTGGGCGTTTGTGGTGGGTGGGCGCGGAATTACTGGGGATTACGATGCTTGTGCCGTATTGCAACATGCTTTTGGCAGGTTCTATCCCAAAATCAATTAAACTTTTATGCAGTCCATATATTCTGTTAATCATTCTCAGGACAATGACGGTATACTAGAGGTGAATTATGTATTCCCTTTCTCTTAAGCATAATTGTAATGTCTAATCTTTTTGAAGTGAAAGACCCGCGCGGGCGGAAGGTTATCTGCACTGAGGATTGCTTTCATTACCACATTCTCACTAATCACCCCAACATGCTCGAACAGGAAGAGGAAATTCAGCTCACACTAACCGATCCAACATTTGGATTTATCTATGCGGATGCGAAACGACCTGAAAGAAATGTGTACTATAGACTCAATGCAAAAAAGACGCTGTACACAAAAGTCGTTGTCGAATTTGATGAACATGAAGTCGGGAAGGTCATCACCGCATTTCGTACTGATACGCCGAAATCAGGAGAAGCACTGATATGGCCCGCAAATTAGAACGTTTAATATCAACAAGTGACCTGAAAACATCACGACTGGAAGCGCTGGTACGTGACAGAAAATTGAATCCCTCCATCAGCTACGATGAAGTATTCGACGCGCTGATTCTACGCTTTGTGCCGGAGTTGAATACCGTTGTGCATTACATTGATGATGAACACATCGCCCTGCTGTATGAAGAATCAACAAAAGAAATCGTTGGTTTACAAATTGAGGACTTTACATTTAGCTTCCTGCCACATCATGCCAATGTGGAACGGGTATGGCGTTTGAGCGATGTTAATCCCACGTTTTCCAATATGGGCGATCTCATCCTCGCTGTGGAACGGATTAAACCCACTGTAGCACGCGAGATATTCAAAGCCACAGAAACCCCTCTTCGTGAACATGGTGTGAAACTACCACCTGTCTATGCGTAATACGTAACCTCACTCCTCATCAAACCGCGTGCCGATGGCGCGCGACGGGTCGGAACGGAGGAAGCTCCGCATCCGGCGCTGCACCGGGCGCGGCATGATTTGCAGTAGGCGTTCGATTGTCCCTGTGCTGACCATCAACAATGTGACAATCATCAGCGTCCACGGCAGCGCGTTCAACAGCACCAGCGGGATATTGACATCCGGGCTGCGCTGGACAGCGGAAGTCAAGGCGCGCAGGGCCGCGAACAGATATGCCCCCAACACCACACGGAAGGGATGCCAACCGCCAAAAATCACAATCGCCAGCGCAATCCAGCCATCGC
>CAZTLI010000247.1:0-7964 GCA_964614375.1 uncultured Anaerolineaceae bacterium | reverse complement strand
ATGGCTGTTCAGAAGAAGCCGATGTGATCGACTTGCCGGAATTGGGCAACTCACCGGGCACACAGGTGCGGATTGTTGATGTGAATGATTGCCCGAACGGTGCTCAGGTCGTGCTCTATGGCGTTTTAGGCGGCGGGCACAATTGGCCCGGTATCGCCAGCAACGCCGATAGGTCAATTGTCGGTACAATCAACATGGACATTCATGCCAGCGAAGTCATCTGGGAATTTTTTAGCCAGCACAGCCGCGTGACTGCGGGCGAATAGCTGGTGTCTCAGGCAATAAGGCACACGATTAACCATTCCGCCCGATACAGTGATGTTGGGCGGATTTTTGTTATGTGCGTTTCTTGCGCGACTTTTCTTCCGCCTTCTTGAGATTTTGGGCGACCCGGAACTCGACCATTTTGCGAATCAAATCCAGTGGCAGCGGCTCATCCAGCGAGAATTTAATCGCGCCTTTTGAACTGTCATACCGGGCTAATTCATCGGCAAATGCGTCTCGAACTTCACCCGTCGCTGGATAAAATCCAATATGTGTTTTCCATGCCGCAAAATAGACGACGTTGCCTGCCAACGCGAACGTCGGCATTTGATAGCTGATTTTCTCGGTGGCATCGGGCGCAGCGGCCTTGATAGTCGCGCGGAGTTCTTGCAATTTTTCCTGTACAGGTTCAGGAAAGGCGGCGATGTATTCATCTATTGTTGTAAACCCGCTTTTTTTGCTGTTCATGTGTGTTCCCTTTGCACTTATACGAATGTCGAATCGTGCTAAAAAGTTTGCATCTCGTCAAGCCGACGTTGCAGATAGGCGCGTTCACCAGCATTGCCACATAGGACAAGTGCCCGTTCATAGGCGTCGGCGGCGGCCTCACGTTGGTTCGTCCGTCGCAATAAATCGGCGCGCGCGACGTGATAAGGATAGAAATTATCCATACCCGTGATTTGATGAAGCAATGACAGACCAGCCTGGGGACTCTGTGCCATTGCGATGGCAACGGCGCGATTCACCTCTACGACGGGCGAGGGATTCATTCGCGCCAGCGATTCATAGAGCAGCGCGATTTGTGGCCAATCTGTGGCATCTGCGGTGAATGCTTCGGCATGGAGGGCGCTAATCGCCGCTTGCACTTGATAGGGGCCGGGACTGTGTAGGATTAGAGCCTCGTCCAGAATGGCAATACCTTCACGGATTTGCGCCTGATTCCAGCGTGACCTGTCCTGCTCATCCAACAAAACCAGTTCACCTGCCGCGTTGAGACGTGCGTCACGCCGCGAATCGTGCAGCAGCATCAAAGCCAGCAGTCCATGCGCTTCCGCACTGTTGGGCATCAAACCGACCAGTATACGCCCCAGACGAATGGCCTCCCCACAAAGTTCTTGCCGGATGAGGGCTTCGCCACTGGTGGCGACGTACCCCTCATTAAAAATCAGGTAGATAACCGCTAATAGCGCGTCCAATCGCTCTGGCAGCAAATTGTCCGGCGGCACGCGATAGGGGATGCGCGAATCGCGGATTTTTTTACGCGCCCGCGCCAGCCGCTGCGCCATCGTTGGAATCGCGACGAGGAATGCCCGCGCGACCTCCTGTGTGGATAGACCGCCAAGTGTGTGCAACGTCAGCGCAATCTGTGTTTCCAGTGCCAATGCCGGATGGCAGCAGGTGAACATCAGTTTCAGACGTTCATCAGGGATGGAGTCGTCCATGTCGGGTTCATCCTCGGTGACAGGCGTGTCGAGGATGACCGCGTAACGTTCCCGCGTTGAGGCACGGCGTATCCGGTCAATGGCGCGCCGTTTGGCAGCCGTCAGCAACCATGCGCCGGGATTGCGTGGGACACCATTTTCCTCCCACTGTTCCAGCGCATTGATGAGCGCATCTTGCAGGGCGTCTTCTGCCAGTGTGAAATCACCAAGCTGGCTGATGAGTGCCGCTAAGATGCGTCCATGCTCCTCGCGGAAAGTGGCCTCAATCTGTGCCGCTGCGGTCATCCTCTACCTATCGCTTGTTATGCGTCTGGTGACCACAGCGGGCGAATCTCAATCGAGCCATATTTAACGGTGGGGATTTTTTCCGCCCAGGTGATGGCTTCATCGAGATTTTCGCAGTCGAACACAAAATAACCGCCGAATTGTTCGTGTGTCTCGGCGAAGGGGCCATCCGTGACGACAGCTTTGCCCTCCCGGATACGGACGGTTGTCGGGTCAGAACCCGGCGCTACCCCCTGATTGTCCACCAGCACGCCTGCCTTTTTGGCTTCCTGCAACAGGCCATACCACATTGGCCCGGCGGCTTCCAGTTCTGCCTGCGTTTGCGGGCCAGCGGCTGCGTTAGAATACATCAGCATAATGTATTTCATGAGATTGTTCTCCTTGTTCATTGATTATAGGTCGATTTTGCACTTCTATAACAACGTCGCAACCGACAACGCCAAAATGACAGCCCCAAAAATCCAGACAATTTCTTAACAACTTCCACCCGCAACCTTTTCGCCATTTTCCCGACGGTAACTGTGACAGAACCTTTTGCCCGTTTTTAGAGAGTGGAGAAATCCTCATGTTGAAGTTCCAACGCATCCGTATCCTGCTGCCAGTGATTGCGCTGTTTGTGCTGGCGTTTGCAGGATTACCCGCCCTGCACGCGCAGGACACCACACCCGATTCCGACTGTACCCCCACACAACCCGATGGCTGGGTGGTGTATGAAGTACAGGAAGGCGACACGCTCTATGGCATCGCCCTGCGGACAGATAGTGACGTGACCGCGCTGCAACGTGCCAACTGCATTCGCAATGCGCGCTTGATTAGTGTCGGACAGCGGTTGTTTGTGCCACACGAACCCGACCCACGTCCCGAAATCGACAATGTACTGCGTCGCTGCCGTGCTGCTGGCCTGTCAGCGGAAGAATGCCGTGATTTGTTCGACAATGGGCACACCCCCGCGCAGCGCTGTCGTGCGGCTGGCCTGACAGCCGAAGAGTGCCGCCGTATTTTGAGCGATGATGATGTCAACAGCATATTAGAACGCTGCCGTGCTGCCGGTCTGACGATTGAACAGTGCCGTCGCATCGTCAATGGGTGGGACAATGACCACGTTTTGGAACGCTGCCGTGCCGCTGGTTATACCCTTGAAGAGTGCCGCCGTATCCTGAATGGCGACGGTGACGACGAGACCAACATCGCCGAACGCTGCCGTCTCGCCGGGTTTACGCCACAGGAATGCCGCCGGATTGTCAACGCCAACGACAATGGTGGTGATTTAGTCGAACGCTGCCGCGCTGCGGGGTACACCATTGAACAGTGCCGCCGCCTGTACAATGCCGCGCAGGACGATGACGAAGGCAATCCGCTGGTGCGTCGCTGCCTGAACGCGGGCTTCACGACTCAGGAATGCCGCCGGATTATCGCGGCCAACGATGGCAATGGCGATTTAGCCGAACGCTGCCGTGCTGCGGGTTTCACAACCGAGCAGTGCCGCCGCCTGTACAATGCCTCACAGAATGATGGTGGGGATGACTCATCGGGCGACGATGGTGGTAATGACACGGGTGATCGCGGTGATAGAGGCGATGACAGTGGTGGAAGTAACGATGGCGGTAATGACGGTGGTGGCGATGGTCGCGGACGCGGCGACTAATTGGCACTAATCAATGGTGGGGGTGATTTTTTGCCCCCGCCCAATCTTCGTTATACTGCATGGCACTGATTCACTGGCAATTCACCCGGCGGCGTCGATGATCGTTCTCGTTTTACCCGATATTCCAGAGGAAGACCACCTGCTGGCGCGTGCGCGGCAGGGCGATCAAGAGTCGCTGCGTCTGATTTATGAGAGCTATTTTTCGCCCGTGTATCAGTTCGTCCGAATGCGCGTGAATGAACGGGAAATTGCCGAAGACCTGGCCAGCGATGTATTTGTTCGATTGATAGCGGCGTGTCGGGGACGGAATGCGCCTCGGCACAGCCTGCGAGGGTGGTTGTTTCGGGTGGCGCGTAACGTAATCCATGACCATTATGGCAAACAACAACGGCTGACGGAGACGGTTTTGGAAGAGTGGATTCCCGCATCATCCGATGCCGAACCCGAAATCCAGTTTATGCGCGGTTTAGACGTGCGCCGTATCCGCGAGGCCATCCGCCGACTCGCGCCTGACCAGCAAGAGGTCATCGTACTGCGTTTTGGACAGGCGCTCAGTTTGCAGGAGACAGCCGACCTGATGGCGAAGAGTGTCAATGCGGTCAAATCACTGCAATTCCGCGCGGTGAACAGTTTGCGACGGGTACTGGGTGAGATGCGAATGGAAGGCGCACATGGCTAGAATCACACTCGAAGACGCCTTTAATGACTGTATAGACCGTTTGCATGATGGTCAATCGGTCAATGACTGCCTGCGTCTTTATCCGATGTATGCCCGTCAGCTTGTGCCCATGCTGCAAGCGATACAAACGACCCGGCGCGCCATGCCCATTTCCACCGAAATTGCCGAAGCACAAAGCCGCGCCCGCCAGCGATTTGAACGCGCATTGCAAGCGCCTGCGCCACGCACCCTCTATCCATTCCAACGATTGGCGACCATCGCAGCGGCAGTGATGATTGTGCTGATGACGCTGTTTGGTGGGGCAGCCGTCGCCGCGCAGGACAGCCTGCCCGGTGACCCGTTATATGGCATTAAATTGCTCACCGAGCAGATTCGCCTGTTCCTTTCGGGTGATGATGCGGCGCTGCAACAGGAATTTGCTAATCGGCGCATCGATGAAACGCGAACACTGCTCATCGCTCGTCGTGAGGCGGATGTGATGTTCAGTGGCAGGGTCGATGGGGTATCCGATGATACGGCATTGGTTGCCGGACTGCCGCTGCAATTCAATGCCGGGACGCCCGGTATCGAACTGCTGGAAACCGGCGCGCAGGTGGAGGTCGATGCCCGAACAACGGCAGATGGTGAACTGGTTGCGATTGCGATTCGTCCGGCAAATGTGTCCCAAACAAGACCATCTATTACGGATGTACCACCGACATTGACAGACACACCTACCGCGACAAATACGGCAACTGCAACGCGGACTCATACGCCGACATCAACTGCCAGTCCAACACCGACAGCGACCACTACACTTATGCTCCCGGATGCGACAGAAACGCCTGCTGGCTGTGTCGTCGATCCGCCAGATGGCTGGATACTGTATCATGTGCAGGCAGGGGATAGTTTGTCGGCATTGGCGGCGCGTGCGGGCACATCACTGGAACGGGTGATGGTCGTCAACTGTATTCGCGACCCGGCGTTAATCGTCATCGGCCAGCCGATTTATCTGCCGCGTCCACCTGCTGTAACCCCAACATCGACGCCCGAAGTCACCCGTCCGCCGACACAGCAAGGCATCGACAATCCGACAGAGCCATCACGCCCGCCGACGGAAGCGACCAATGCGCGTGGTGGCGACGGCGGCAATGATGGTGGGGGGCGCGGTGGTCGTGGCGAGTAGCGGCAGCTGATACCAAATATGATATAGAGGAGACGGTGCAACGCCGTCTCTTTTTGATTCTTCAGATTGATGACAAATCTACACATCTATGATTGAAAAGCCGGACGTTACTTTTACAATGAGGACGGATGTCGTCACCAGAAGGAACAGTCATGGCTGCCATTACACCACAGTTAGCAACCGAACGCTTAACGCTGCGACCATTGGATTTGAAAGATGCCGCCATCATTCGCCAATTAGCAGGCGAACGCGAGGTCGCCGCGCGCACCTTGAATATCCCGCACCCTTATCCCGAAGGCGCTGCCGAAGACTTTATTTATGGCACACAATTTGATATGAAACGGGGCAACGGTTATATCTTTGGTATTGAACGCAAGGCCGATGGGCAGTTTATCGGCGTGGTTGGCTTGACTATCAACGCGCCGCATTCAAAGGCCGAACTGGGTTACTGGATAGGGATGCCCTTCTGGAATCACGGTTACGCGACAGAAGCCGCCAAACGCATGATTCAGTTTGGCTTTGAGGAATTGAAGCTGAATCGCATCTCTGCTAACTATTTCACCAACAACTATGCGTCGCGCAAGGTGATGGACAAGTGTGGCATGATATTTGAAGGGACGATGCGTGAACACCTGTTGAAATGGGGTGAATTCAAAGACGTAGGATTTTGTGCTATTCTGCGCGAACACTATGAACGGAAGAAGGCGCAGTCGTTGTGAACAGCATCCGTGATTGGCTCATTATCGGCAAATTCCGCGATACACGCAGTCTCGACCGGTTGCGCGTACACGGTATCACAGCCATGTTGCAGCTTGCGGGCGAATCGGTGCAGCCCGGTATCGCCTCTAAATTCGTGTATGTGGAAGATGCCGAATCTCTGCCGCATGACAAACTCATGGCGGGTGTCCACTTCATCCGCGAACAACATGCACACAAGAGACGGATTTTGGTGGCGTGTGCGGCGGGAATTAGTCGTTCGGCGGCATTTTGTGTGGCGGCGCTCAAAGAGATCGAAGAACTGGACCTCGATACCGCTTATGTTGAAGTTCATCGCGCTCACCCGGGCGCGCAACCCCACCCAAAACTTTGGATTTCGCTGTGTGAATATTATAATGGTGCTGTTCAATCCGAATCGGATACGCTGCTGCATTTAATGGATTTACGGAAAAGGTCTGCTGAGTGATGGATGCGTTACCGTGTCTGGAAACGGAACGCCTGATATTGCGCCCGTTGACGCGGGATGACATCTATAGTATCCACCTCATGCTGGATGATTATGACGTATCGCGTGATTTATTGAACATTCCTCATCCTTATCCCCGTTCTGCCGCGGAAGACCTCGTAACCTGGAGTGCCGACGCCGCCCAGCGTGATGAATATTTCCTGTGGGGCGTTGCCCAGCGTGACGACAATCCCCTTCAAGACGGGCAGGTGCTGGTGGGGTCGATATTTCTGCGCCCTCAATTTGAACATCGCCGTGCCGAAATCGGCTATTGGATTGGTCAGGCCTACTGGGGCGCGGGTTATGCGACAGAAGCGGCCCAAATTCTGGTGGACTATGGCTTCAGGAGCCTGAATCTGAACCGGATTTATGCGCTGTGCTTTACCGAAAATCTGGCATCGGCGCGCGTGCTGCAAAAGGCCGGATTATTCTATGAAGGCAAAATGCGGCAGGATGTCATGAAAGCCGAAGGATTTCGCGATGTCGCCGTCTTCGGTCTACTCCGCAGTGATTATGACGCGCGCGAAGTCTACGATGGTGGTTATTAGGGGACATCATGGATAAGGCCGAAGCGAACATCGTCCTCCCGCGCAAATGGCAGTTGAAGGCGCACGGTCGGCGGGTGGTATTTACACGCAGCGGACAGGAACGCCCCGCGCATGTGTTGATGAAAGCGTTTATGTGGACGCTCTATTTACCTGCGTATCCCCATATCTATGTCGAAACGCGGATTGGCGATAAGTATAAGCCGGATGTCGTCGCCTTTGACCCGACATTGGGTGACCGGACAGGCGTCCCACGCTTCTGGGGTGAATCGGGACAGGTCAGTCGGGATAAAATCCGTTCGCTCCTCCGGCGCTTCCCCGATACCCACTTCGCCATCGCCAGGTGGTCAATGCGTTTGGATACCCTCGCCGACTTTGTGGGTGATGAGTTGGAAAAATCGCCCCGTAATGCCCCATTTGACCTGCTGCGATTCGATGAATCCCACTTGCAGTCGATAGATTCTAAAGGCAATGTCACGCTCAGTTTCGATGATGTGGAACACATTCAACTCTAATGGTGTCGGCTGGTAATAGGCGTCTGGAACTGCCGCTGGTACGATTGCCCTGAATATTTCGGGCTGATAGCAGAACAGGAGCAGGCTGATGGATTTCACAGATAAAATTGTGTTGATTACGGGTGCGTCGCGTGGGATTGGGCGGGCGTGTGCAGTCGGATTTGCCGAACGTGGGGCGAACGTCGCTGTGCATTACAATAGT
>CAZTLI010000246.1:0-8015 GCA_964614375.1 uncultured Anaerolineaceae bacterium | reverse complement strand
AACAACTGCTCCAGAGCGGTTATATAGATGGCATTATCGCGATTGATAATGTGCCCATTGCTTCCGCCGCCGCGCCCGCCCACAAGCGCAATATCCCGACGATTGTCATCGGCTATCACGAGGCCGATTACTTTGTTCGGGGTGACGACCACGCGGGTGGCACCCTGCTCATGAACCATGTGTTAGAGCTGGGTCATCGGGATATGGGCATCGTCACCGTACCGGAGAAGATGAATCTAGCGGTGAACGAACGCTTGCGCGGCTTGCAATCGGCTGCTGCCAGCACCGGACTGGATTATCACGCTTTTCCGATTAGCTATGGCGATTATTCCATCGAAAGCGGGGCACATGCCACCCAGTCCCTGCTGGATAGTCACCCCGACATCACCGCCATCATCTGTCTCAATGACCGTATGGCGATGGGGGCTGTTCAACAGGCACAGGTGATGGGGCGGGACGTACCCGGTCACCTGACGATAGTGGGATACGACAATATCCCCTCGGCTGAAATTTTCACACCCGCACTGACCACCATTGATCAGCACGCGCCTGCACTGGGTCGCACAGCCGCACAGATGATGTTTGCCGCCCTTAACGGTCAAACACCCGAATCGACTGTCCTACCAGTAGAGTTGAAAATTCGCCGTTCGTCAGCGATACCGGGCTAATCTCGCCCACATACTTAGGAGTGAAGGTATGGTTTTGTCTCATCCTTCATATACCAGCTTACCAGTGTGTTCAATTGGCGGCAAGCCGCTGCCAGAGTAAGACTAGATAAGGAGATGTATTATGTTCAAAAGATTAGCAACTGTGACGATCTTAATGGCTGTGATTGTCGTTCTCTCAATACCGGTTGCCTCGGCCCAGGATGAGGTCGTCCTGCGCTGGCGCACCCGCCCCGATAATCAGGCCGAAATTGATGTCTACACCGCCGCCAGCCAGTCCATTGATGCGGCATGGGATGGTGTGACCCTGCAATATGAGCCGGGTGGTTCGGAATCCGCCAGCTATCAAGACGTGCTCATCACCGAACTCGAAGCGGGCACTGCGCCGGATGTCTTCTGGATTCCGGGCACAGATGTAGCGCGTTTTGCCGAAGCGGGTCTGATTTTGAATCTCGCCGACTATGCCGCCGCGGACGCGGATTTTAGTGTGGACGACTTTTATGCCGGGCCGATGGGTTTCCTGACGACTTCGATAGATGACGGCGACGCGCTGTGGGGGCTGCCGCGTGATGTGTCGGCCTTCGCCATTTATTACAATGCCGATTTGTTCGATGAAGCAGGTGTGCCCTACCCCGGTGGTGATGACTGGAATTGGGATCGATTCCTCGATGCTTCGGAAGCCATCAGTGGGCTGGGTGATGAGGTCTATGGCTTTGGTATGAATGCGTGGTGGGCGAACTGGGGGTACTTCGTGAATGCCGCCGGTTCGAGCTTCTTCAACGAAGACTTTACCGCCTGTGGCTTGAACAACGACGCCACTGTGACCGGGCTGGACACCGCCGCGATGATGTTTGAAGAAGGCTGGGCCATCCCCTGGGGAACAGACGCCGAAGGCCCGTTCCTTGCCGGGACAATCGGTATGTTCCTGAATGGTCGCTGGGCGACACCGGGCACAATTGCCAATGCAGACTTTAACTGGAATGTCGCGCCGCTGCCAATCGGCCCCAGTGGTGAACCCACCAACTGGCTGTTCTGGGGTGCGTATGTCGTCAATGCCAACACCGAACATCCCGAACTGGCGTGGGAACTGGTGCGCCGCCTGACAAGTTCCGACATTCAGGGGCAAATCGCCAGCCTCGGCGCCAACATCCCCAGCCGCGCGACCGCAGAAGGCATTGAATTGTTCCTCGGCACCCTGCCGGACAGCGGCGTGAACAATCAGGCCTTCATTGATGGCACAACTGCCAGCGATGTCCGCACTGAAGCGCCGTTGTTCTTCGGTGACTGGCCTGCTATCGACACCGCCTATGCCAATGGTGTGACCGCCGTGTTCAATGGTGAAATCACCGCACAGGACTTTGCCGATACCATCTGTGATCAGGTTGCGCCCTTGTTCGAAGATATGTAGGCGTTACCTGTTCAAGGGTACACTTCGGGCAGGAGTGGGCAACTGCTCCTGCCCTACTTCATACATGCCGTAAATAGATTTATTGCGAGAACGAAGATGGATTCAACACTTAACGCAGTCAGTCAATCGACTAGCGGGCGTACCCCACCCCACCCGCGCGATTTCAACCGGGTGATCCGGGGTAGTGTCGCTGCTAACATCCTGCTGACTATCGGCTGTGTGCTGCTGGCGATAACGGTAATTACTTTGCCGGTTGAGGCGTTTGGCAATCTGGGTAAGCCTGTGCAGGGATTTGTAGGATTCATCGCGTTGATTCCCGCGGCGCTGGCGATTTATAGCAGTCTGGGATTGCTGCAACGCTCATCACAGGGCGCGCTGCGGTTTGGCATCGGGCGCATAGGGATACAGCTCGTTCCAGCACAGGGCACGGCGCGTTACATCGCGCTCACGCTGCAATTCGCCGGCATCGTGGGTGCGGGAATTGTGCTGCTGCATTTATGGGGTTTCTTTCTCGGTTATGAAGGCATTGTCGATGGCATTGTTCAAAATGGCCCGTTGACACTCGGTTTTGCGGCGGCCTATGGCCTGTGGTGGGTCGCGGGGCGCATGGACGACGCCAACCCCCTCAAAACAATATTGGATCGCCTCGCCATCGCCATTGGTATGATCACGCTCATCGCGCTGTTGTGGTCTTCCAATGTATTGGGTGTCGCCAATCTCATCATCAGCAGCTATGGCAACCCGCTGGCATGGGCGGCGACAATCGTACTCGTTATTCTGGGTTATCTGGCATGGCGCTTGCTGCATTTTGGCGAATTTTTTGGCGAACTGCCGGGCGGGCAAATAGCATGGCAAGGGTGGCTGATGTTGTCGCCCAATATTATCGGTTTCATGATTTTTTTCGCCGGGCCGCTGCTGCTGTCGTTATATCTGTCGTTCACCAACAGTTCCGTCGGCCAAATTCCAGAAGTCATCGGCTTGCAGAATTACGGCGAAATCCTGTCGCTGGAATTTCAATGGCAGGATGACCCCACGGCAAATATGCAAAGTGTCATGAGCTTTGGCTATTCGCCATTGGGCGCGTTGAATTTAGGCGGACGGCAGTTAGTTGTTGGTGCGCGGGATACGCTGTTCTGGTGGAGTTTGCGAAATACGATTTTATTCTGTTTCTTGCTCGTGCCCTTGAGCACGATTCCGGCGCTGTTTTTGTCGTTGGTGCTCAATTCTAAGCTGCCGGGCGTGAAGCTGTTCCGGGCGATTTATTTCTTGCCATCTGTCGCGGCGGTTGTCGGTACGGCGCTCATCTGGCGCTGGTTATATGACCCCACGATTGGCTTTTTTAACTATATTATTTCTGGCGTTGTGAACTTTTTCGGCAGCATTGGCATCACCATTGCCGACCCGCAAATCTCATGGCTGACCGACCCGAATGTCGTGTTGTTTTCCATCGTCTTTTTGGCGGCATGGCAGGTCGTGG
The DNA here is from genome assembly GCA_964614375.1 of uncultured Anaerolineaceae bacterium. Classification (GTDB taxonomy): domain Bacteria; phylum Chloroflexota; class Anaerolineae; order Aggregatilineales; family Phototrophicaceae; genus CAZTLI01. The sequence goes on along the minus strand of CAZTLI010000246.1, from coordinate 4,465 downwards.
GCTTCAATACGGTGTTATTCCTCGCAGGATTGCAGGGTATCCCGGATGTGTTGTATGAAGCCGCGCAGATTGACGGCGCGAACCGCTGGCAGCAGTTCCGCAATGTGACCTTCCCGCTGCTGCGTCCGACGACGTTTTTTGTCGTCATCACCACCGTCATTACGGGATTACAGGTGTTCAACGAACCCTATGCCCTGTTACCCTCGCGTCCGATACCAATTAATGCCACCACCTCGGTCTATTATCTGTATAATCGCGGGTTCTTCCGCTTTGAATTCGGCTATGCGTCGGCAATTGCATGGCTGCTGTTCATCCTGATATTCACCATCACATTTATTCAATTCCGTGTGCAGCGTTCCGGCGGGTTAGAGGATTAGGGGGCAGATGATGCAAGCAGCTAGCGCAAAACAAAAACGCGCCACCAACGCCGATAAAGACCGCCTCACGCCGCGTCAATGGCTGGGTCGCATCGCCGCATACATTTTGCTGACGGCATTCGGGCTGTTCATGCTGTTCCCATTTATTTATATGGTGATGACCTCGCTCAAAACCTCGAACGATGTCTTTCACTATCCGCCGCGACTGCTGCCCTACTCGGCAGCCATGACCGAATACAATGGCGAGACCGTGCCGCTGTATCAGTTTGAAATTGATGGCGAGGTGCATGACTTCGTGCTCACAGGCGACAAGGTTGATTTTGGCTTTTTCACGACTGAAGACCGTGTGAATGTCGAAGACCCGCGCCAAAGTCCGCTGGTGATCGAAATTCCGCTGGACGAGGCCACCGCAACGGGCGAAATCATGACGATGACGCGCGAAAATGGGCGCACGCGCGAGTTCCCGGTCTATGACGTGACGATAGACGGGCAGACACAGCGCCTGCTGCTGGCCTATCAGGGGCGAAAAGATGTGTTCATCAACACCGAAAACCCGGATCGTGTCGTCTATGACTTCGCGCGGACGGCGCAGTCATCTGAGTACGTGGATTATCAATTCACCAACTATACGCGCGTCTTTCTCGGCGTCGGCGAAACCTCTGATGAAATCCAGCCCGGTCAGACATCGGTGCAAATTACGACGCTCAATCGCGCGCTGGTGAACACCACCATTGTCACGTTAGGCGTGACCATCGGGCAGCTCGTCACGTCGATATTCGGGGGATATGCCTTTTCGCGCATCGAATTCAGGGGGCGTAATACCCTGTTTTTATTGTATCTGGGGTCGATTATGATCCCGTTCGTCGTGCTGATTATCCCGATGTACCGCCTGATGGTGGCCATTGGGTGGGAAAATCGCATCGTCTCGTTAATCGTGCCCTGGATATTCACGGCCTATGGCACGTTCCTGATGCGCCAATTCTTCCTGAGTATCCCGAAGGAAATCGAAGAGGCAGCGTTGATGGACGGCGCGTCTCGCTTGCGTATTTTGTGGCAAATCTTTGTGCCACTGAGCAAACCCGCGATTGCGACGCTGGCGATATTTTCGTTTTTATACGCATGGAATAGCTTCTTGTGGCCTTTATTGATTATTGGCGAGGGCAACGAGGCCAATCACGTCCTGACCCTGGCGCTCATTCGCCTCAGTAACGCCGCCGCCGACCAGCCTAATCTGGTGCTGACGGGCGCAGCCATCGCCATCCTGCCGCCGATTATCGTATTTGTGCTGGCGCAGAAATATTTTATACAGGGCGTGGCGACATCGGGCTTAAAAGGGTAAGCAGAATAACGCATGGAACATCCATTACAGTTGGATTTTCCGCCATACCGGACACAACCACCTCACTGGAGGGGATTGCGTGAGATCAACGCTGCTGTTCAATGATGATTGGCTGTACTTGCCGGAAGCTGTCGATGACAAAACACCGGATACAGCCTTCACGCCCGTGACACTGCCCCACAGCAATGTCACCCTGCCACATCACAATTTTGACGACCTTGTTTATCAGTTCATTTCCACCTACCGCAAACGCTTTCGCCTACCCGAAGCGCGTGCGGGACGGCGCGTGCTGCTGGAATTTGATGGCGCGCTGCTGGCGACAACCGTCACCATCAACGGGCACACGTTCCCGGAGCATCGCGGCGGTTTCACGCCATTTTCGTTCGACATCACCGACTTTATCCACGATGAGGCCGAAAATCTGCTAACTATCCATCTGGACAGCAGCGAACGCCCCGACATCCCACCATTTGGTTATACTGTCGATTATCTGACATTCGGCGGCATGTATCGCGATGTGTGGCTGCTGTTGGTGGATACTGTTTACATCGAGAATCTGTTTGTGCGGACTTATGATGTGTTGTCTGACCGTGCCCGCGTAGAAGTTGATGTGTGCATACACAACACCACCGGCGCGGCGGTGCAATGTCAGCTCGATGTCAATATCAACTCCGGCGTTATCGAAGCGGATGGCACGGTTGCCACACTTGCAGCGGCACAATCCGCCATCGACCTCCCCGCCAATCAACAGACCACGGCAGCGGTGACGCTCGAAAACATCACGGACTTTAACCTGTGGACACTGGACAATCCGGCCCGGCATGGTCTGGCAGTGTCAATACAACAACCCGACGGCACAGTCGATGATTATGGCGCGATTCCGTTCGGCTTCCGCGAGGCAGTTTTTCGGGAGGATGGCTTTTATCTCAATGGTGAAAAAGTTGCCCTGTTCGGCCTCAACCGTCACCAGACCTATCCCTACATCGGCGCGGCAGCGCCAGCACGTCTACAGGCCAGAGATGCCGACATCATCAAATATGAATTGGGCTGCAACATCGTCCGCACGTCGCACTATCCGCAATCGCCGCACTTTCTCCATCGCTGTGACGAAATTGGTTTGCTGGTGATGGAAGAAATTCCCGGCTGGCAGCACATTGGCGACAGAGATTGGCAGGCGCTCAGTCTGCGTGATGTCCGGGCGATGATTGAACGGGATCGCAATCACCCGTCAATCGTGCTGTGGGGTGTGCGAATCAATGAATCGGGCGATCATGGCGATTTTTATCTTGCGACCAATCAACTGGCACGCCAGCTCGACCCGACACGGCAAACGACGGGTGTTCGCTATTGGCAGGAGAGCGAATTTCTGGAAGATGTTTATGGTTTCAATGACTTTTCCAATGACATCGAAGAACCCGCCCAAACGCCGCATCTGGTGACCGAATTCAGCGGGCATATGTTCCCCACCAAGACCTGGGACAATGAAGAACGCCGGATTGAACATGCCCTGCGCCACGCGCGCATTCAGTCGCGGCAGATGGGTATGGGCGGTGTTGCCGGGGCGATTGGCTGGTGTGCATTTGATTATCACACCCATAAGGAATTCGGCAGCGGCGATAGGGTCTGTTATCATGGCGTGATGGATATGTTTCGACTGCCGAAGCTGGCGGCCTATTTTTATGCCAGCCAGCAGTCGCCCGACCAGCGCATCGTCCTTCATGCGGCGACACACTGGCGGTTGGGTGATGTGAATGGCGGGCAGATAGAACCGCTGTATGTCTTCAGCAATTGCGACTCCCTGGATACCTATGTAGGTGACAGGCGCATCGGGCGGTTTGCGCCAGATGCCGACCAATTCCCCCATTTGCCGCATCCGCCCTTTGTCGTGACCGGGCTGGGCGTATCCCTGGCACAGCGTTACGGGGATTTACGCATCGTGGGGTATCGAGATGGTCGGGCTGTCGCCGAGCAAATCCTGCCCAACGACCCCCTGCCCCATGTGCTCCTGTTGGCGGCGGATGATACACAGCTTCATGCCGATGGCAGCGATATGACCCGGATTTCCTTCAAGATTGTAGACCGCTGCGGCAACGTCCTGCCCTATGCCCACAGCGTCGTGACATTTGCCATCATGGGCGACGCCGAAATCATCGGCGAAAACCCGTTTCCACTGGTTGGCGGACAAGCGTCGCTATTCATCCGGGCAGGTCGCACACCCGGTCTCATCACGTTGACCGCGCACGCTGCCCAGTTGCCACCGGCATCTGTGCAAATCGAGATTATTTCAAGTACCGTATAGCTATTCGCATTGACTGTGTATCAGGATTATTCATCATGCCAAAAATTGCATTCATCGGCGCAGGCAGCACCGTATTCGCCAAAAATCTCATGGGCGACATTCTCGGCTTCCCGGAACTTGCGAGCAGCACCCTTCACCTGATGGACATCGACCCCGACCGCTTGCGAACATCTGAAATCGTCGCACACCGCATCAACGACGCGCTCCACACCAGCGCGACTATCCTCGCCACGACAGACCGCCGTGAAGCCCTCGCTGGCGCGGATTATGTCATTTGTATGATACAGGTCGCGGGTTATAAACCGGGCACGGTCATCGACTTTGATATTCCCAAAAAGTATGGACTGCGCCAAACGATAGCCGATACGCTGGGCATAGGCGGCATCATGCGCGGCCTGCGGACAATCCCGGTGCTCATTGACATCTGCCGCGATATGGAACAACTCTGCC
>CAZTLI010000245.1:0-8032 GCA_964614375.1 uncultured Anaerolineaceae bacterium | reverse complement strand
ACATCGCCATCGCGCAGGGTATAGTCTTCGTGCGGGGTGATACGCAGGCCATTGATGAATGTGCCGTTGCTGCTGGCGAGGTCGGTATAGATGAGGCGGTTGCCCTCTAGGCGAATGACGCCATGATGCCTGCTGACGCCATAATTGAAGCCGCCATAATCGGTCAAATCAATGTCGGGTACGTCTGAATCGTCGGATGTACTGCGCCGCCCAATCATCAGTTGTTGGTCGGGTTTGAGGCGCAGCAGCAGCGGGTTAGGCCGCGACTCCAGTTCCAGCCGCAGCACCATATCTTCCTGAAACATCGTCGTCCCGCGGATAGAGGCTTTGAAGCGTTCACCTAAAAATTTTTCGCTGGCGATTTCGGCCTCTTCATACGATAGGGTCGAATCCTGTTCCGATTCGCGGTCTAAATCGCGAGTCGGCAAGGTGGCGTCTTCGCCTGTTTGCAGATGGGTGCCACAACTTTCACAGTACACAACGCCCGCGCGGTTGATTTCGCCACAACGCGGGCACTTTTGCACCTGAAAACGCGAGGATTGTTTGGCGGTAGTTTTGGGCAGTTTCGGCAGATTGTTGGTTACAGGCGGTTTTGTGGGGGCATCAAGGGCAGCATCGCAAAATTCACAGCGACCTGTATCGGCGGCTGAGAGCTTTTTGCAGGCCGGGCAAACAACAAATTGAACTGAGTCGCCGCTGTAATCGTCCATCAATTCCATTCTCGCTATTGTTCGCAATTGAGTATACACCAAAACTAGGACGTGGGCGGATTTTTTAGGCCATCTGCCAATAAATCGGCGATATGCACAACCCGTTTTTCTGCCCCAGCGCGCTGGAGACCACCGTTCATCTGTAATTGACAGCCGCAGTCGCCTGTGACAATGGTATCGGCGTCAGTAGTGTTGATATTATCCATCTTGCGCGCCAGCATCGCCCCGCTGACATCCGACATCTTGACGGCAAACAGCCCGCCAAAGCCGCAGCAGCGATCCGATTCTGTCATATCACAAACCGTCACACCCTCGACCTGTTCGGCGAGTTGGCGCGCCTGCCCGGACAGCCCCATCAAACGCAAACCATGACAGGCATCATGAAACGCGACCTTCACAGGTGGCACTTTCGCGCCGATGTCGGTAATCCCCAGCCCATCGACCAGATATTCGGTGAATTCCCATGTAATACTGGACGCCCACACTGCGCGTTCATACAGGTCAGGATCGTCTTTGAGCAGTTCCGGGTAATAGTGCCGCACCATCGACGCGCAGCTGCCGGATGGCGAAACGATGACCTCGGCGTCGGCGAACGCATCCAGAAATTGGCGCGCGACCCGCCGCGCATCGCCCCAGAATCCGGCATTGAAGGCGGGTTGACCACAACAGGTCTGCCCCATCGGGAAGCGCACCTCTATCCCCAGATGCTCTAAAATCTCGACGACGGAAATGCCCGTTTTCGGGTGCATCAAATCGACCATGCAGGTCACAAACAATGAGACAGGTTTGTAGCGCGGTGATGGGCGCAGGGGGTGTTCACTCATAAAATTGACCTCTCTTTACTGGACGAATTATGCCATTGTGCGCCGCTTTCTGCCAGTTGCATTGGGCTACTGCCAGACCGGATTAACTCTCGAACAACCTGTCCGCCGCAAATCCGTATAGACGGTGTATCACCGTGCCAGTTTGTCATTTCGGCAGTATACTTATGGGTGGCATTTTCAGACTAAAGGGGGAAACGATGCTGAAGCGCCTGACACTTCTCCTCATTAGCGCGCTGCTTATCAGCGCCTGCGCGCCGCCGAATTTGAATATCGCCTTTAGCGATTTGCCCGAAGGCGACCCCGAACGGGGACAACTGCTGTTTGAACGGTCTATCCAAGCGCCCGCGTGCATCTCGTGTCACCGAACCGACAGCGTGAATGCCGTTGGGCCGGGGTTGGGCGGATTTAGCGAACGAGCAGGGACGCGCGTGGCGGGATTGTCGGCGGCAGAATATGCTTTCCAGAGCATTGACCGTCCCGCGAGTTTTCTTGTGCCCGGTTTTTCCAATCTGATGTACAGCGCCTATGACGCCAACTTCACCGCGCAAGATGTCGCTGATCTGATTGCGTATCTGATGACGTTGTAACCGATTTTTTTACTTCATACCTCTCTTCCCACTAAAGGAGCATACACATGGATGTATTGATGGTTGTTTTGCGCCTGATTCACATTTTTGCCGGGATTTATTGGGTGGGTGCGAGTCTGTTCTTATTGATTGTCCTTGTCCCTGCACTTCGTGCGGTTGGACCAGCGGGCAACTCCGTTATGCGGGGCATGTTGCTGAAAACCCCCTACGGACGGTTGTATGGCATCGCCGCCGGGCTGACGACCCTGGCGGGCATTATCATGTATGTGCGCGTATCGGGCACATTCAATGCCGATTGGCTGACTTCTGGGCAGGGCATTATCCTGTCAATCGGGGCGGTTGCGGGCCTGTTGGCGACGGGGCACGGCGGCGCGACCCTGGGAGGCAAAACAGATCGGATGAAAGAACTGGCGGGCGAAATCGAAGCGCAAAGCGAACCCACCGACGCGCAGAAAACAGAGTTCGACTCGCTGATGGATTATCTGGGGAAGCATGGGCGCATCAGCCTGATTTTGATGATTATCGCCGTCGTGGGCATGTCGGCATGGCGGTATAACATCTAAACCAGTCATCCTATCGCCAGCAGACACGCAAACGTCGATTCAGCGAAAACAGCCTGCGCGCAGGCCATCATTATCAACGGCGTTAACAAACGCTGTCGTCCAATGACGCCGCGCGCAGGGTGCGGTCATGCAGTTGTTGAGCTATGGACTTTAAAGTGTGGTTTTAGTCGGCTTTGCTGGCGGAACGCGCATCCCGGATAATGATACGGGCTTCGTCAACCGATTTCGCGAATACGAGTTTGACCTGAAACTGTTCAAACAGCCCTTTGACAATATCAAATGCCCGATGCCAGAACATGCTCTGGGTGACGAATACCACCAACCCCAGGTTAGGCCGTCGTTGGCGCACCCCCATTTTCACCAGATTTACGACGTTGCTGGTTGGGATATAAAACGACTGCATATCGACAATGACATCAACACGCCCCTCGCGTGTCCCGACCAATTCATGCGATCTTTCTAAGCCTTTGTAATAATCCAGTATCTTCCAGTGACGCTCGAACCGCCATAACACAATGTTATTGGCTTCGTCGTCCCAATCTACGTTCACCGTTGTCATAACTTGTGTCCCCATAATGTACCTCTCAACTCTTTCCCGTACACGCATTATAGGAATAAACGCCCAAGACTCGATGGATTTTGGCGGTTATTTGGGAAATTATTCATGAACTTTCGAGAGCGGTTTCAAGTCGGTTTGAAAACTGTAACATGGGAACAATTTGCGGCCTAAACGCATCTTTCTATCACGGGCATTATGCGTGTATAGAAGGGATGCGTATGATGGCGCGTTGGCTGATACTCCTGATTTTTGGACTGCTGCGGATGGGCACTGGTCTGCTGATTGACGACCCACCGACCGCTTTTGATTGTCCCCCGGCAGAGGATAACCCGCTGCCGGTCGCGGTGCTGCTGGAATATGACCCCTGGCGGATGGTCGTCGGGTCGGATTCACCCATGCTGGCGATTTATGACGACGGCACACTGATTTTCTGGTCGTGGGAGGTTGAAAGTTATCTGACGATGACGCTGGATGCAGCCGATTATCCGGCGCTGGTAGACAGCCTGCCGCTGACCGATGCCTATTTCGCGCTGGATACCTATTACGACACGGTAATGGTGACTGACATGCCCACCAACACCATCCATACATGGCGGGACGATGAACGTGGCGCACACCAGCGCGATGTTGTCCATGTCTATGGCGATTTGCGTATGCCGGAGACGGACGAGTGGAGCGCTCGCCCCCATGCGCCGGTCGAATTCCTCGCGGTGTATGACCGTCTGCTGGAGATTATCGCCGCGTATGAACAGGCCGATGATGCCGAAATGTGGCTGCCACCCTATATCGAAGTGCTGGTATGGCCTTATGCCACCACCAACGCGCAAACATGGCCGGCGGACTGGCCCGGTCTTGACCATCCCTGTACAGTTCGTCGCCATGACGACCTGTACAGCATCTATGTCGATTCTGCCGACTATGACACGATAATGGACATTGCCGGGCGCGCGGTGGAGATAGATGGGCGAACCTGGGCAGCCAGTATGCGCTTTCCCTTCCCATCCGAACAGTTGTGGATGCGTCCAGCCGGGGAATGAGGCAATAAGGCCGTCCACAGCCCGCAATTCTGGTTTATGATAGGGGGATGGATACACACAACACGCCGCCACACCGTCCCCCATTGACCTATCGCCCGTTGACGCGCACGGCGTTCGCGCGGTTATGCGCTCTATTCGCAGTCGGCTGCATGGCCTTGAGCGCCTATGGTTATCGTCCCGGTCAGGAGGCCGGCCTGCCCTTTGCCAGCGCCGCGCTGCTAGTCGGTGGTCTGTTTTTGCTGGGGGCGTTGATTCTGGCGCGGGGGCGCACCGATACCTATGCCAAACCGCCGCGCGTGGCCTTCCGCTTTCGCAACCGGCGGGCGTGGCACTGGTTAGCCGTCGTTATCGGGGCGTTGTGCCTGCTGCTGATGGCGGACGCCACCGGCCCCATCCCCGGACGCATCCCACAGACATGGGGCATGGCGCACGACCTGCAATTTATCCTGTGGCTGATTGGCCTCATCCTCGTGACATGGGGCATGGCAGGCGCGAGATTTATCCCCCGCAGGCACAATCGCCTCTTTCGGGAATTGGGCACGCCGCGCCGTGAATGGCTGCTGGTCATGGGCATGACGATACTGGCGTTTGTGCTGCGTGTCGTCGCGCTGGAAGATGCCGTTCATCTCTATATCGACGAAACACACTTCATCAACGCGGTCAATGAACTTCACAACCGTCCCGATGTGCAGTTGCTCAGTCCGATTAGCAATCTGGCGACCTTCACCTATCTCTACAGTTATTTTCAGGCCATTAGCGTTGACCTGTTTGGCGCGTCACTGGCGGGCGCGCGCATGGCGAGTGTCATCATCGGCACGATGACCATTCCGGCAATCGTGTTTCTGGGAAAACAGGTGTTTGACAAGTCCACGGCGCTGACGGCAGGATTGCTGCTGGCGGTCTTTCCGCCGCATATCCATTTCAGCCGATTGGCGCTGAATAACATCGGCGATGCCCTGTTAGGGTCGCTGGCGCTGGCCTTTCTCATCCGGGCGATGCGCGAAGGCCGGCGCGCCGATTATGCGCTGGCGGGATTGTGTCTCGGCATGACGCAGTATTTTTATGAGGGCGGGCGTTTGCTGCTGCCCATTCTGGTGCTGCTGTGGCTGGTGATCGTCTCCTTCCTGACGTGGATACGCGAGAGCAACTTTTTCCTCAATGAAGAAGCGACGATTCCCGAAGCGGTCTTAGATACCCCACCCTTCGCGCCGTCTCTCAACGGATTTTTCACCTTTTTGTTGACCATGCTGCTGGTCGGCGCGCCGTTATATTATGCGCTGGATGCGCGCGGGGCGAGTCTGCTGCCGCGTTTAAATCAAGAGGGCGTGACGGGCAATTACTGGGTGGACATCCTCATCGCGCCCGATGGATTCGCGCAATTGGGTACGATTCTCAGTGAACGGCTGCTGCCGCCGCTTCAACATTTTGTGCATTCGCCCGATGGCAGCGCCTTTTATTATGGCGGCGCGACAGCGTTGATATTGCCCGCACTGGTGCCGCTGTTTTTGCTCGGTTTATGGCACGCACTCTGGCGCTGGCGCTTCGCGGGCGGACTCTTGCTGTTGTGGTTGATATTGACGGTGCTCGGCAACAGTCTCATCGAAGCCAACGACTGGACGGCGCGCTTTGTCGTGGCGTTTCCGGCGGTGATTTTGCTGCTGGCGTGGGGCTTGCGCGCGACATGGAATCTGATTTTGGGTGATGTTGTCCGCTGGCGACGGGTTGCGACGATTGCCTTTGGCTCGCTGCTGGCTGTTATCGCCGTCCGGCAGGCGCTCTATTATTTTGGCGAACATCTGCCGCTGTATAATCAGCAGATTCGCCCCTTTCATGATCATCAGGATGTGGGCTTTCGCGCGGCGGATTTTCCACCCGGCACACAGGTCTATCTATTGACCGATGACCTGACCTACGCGCCACACGTACAGGTCATGTTTCGGCTGATGGGCGTGCAGGTCGATATAGCGATGATTCAGCCATTTGTTTTTCCCTATGAGCGCGCCCATACGCTGCCATCGGGTGTGGATTATGCCTTCTTCATCGTGCCGGAGGATGGCGCAACGCTGTGGCGACTGCGCCGGGTTTATGGCGACCGTCTGGAAGGCCCCTATTTCAGCCCATACAATGTGCCGCAGGATAAACAGTATGCGCTCTATTATGTGCGTGCGGAGCAGCCGCAATGACCGAATCCGGTTTCCCGCCGTTCCTCAAATGGATACTGCTATTTGGTGCGGTCAGCGGCGCGTGTTTGCTGGCGCTGCTGTTCCCCTATTTCCCGACGTTCACCCTGATTCTGCTGCTGATGATGGCGGTGGGTATCACCTTCGCGCAGCGACGCGGTTTCATCAATCTGCGTCCGCTTGTGGCGCTGTTTACCCGGCGCGGGACAGTCCCCGAACAACGCGCTGCGCCTCTGTGGTGGCTGCTGCTGGAAATTGTGTTGATTATCGCGGCGGCGGTCTATGTCACGCGCAGCTATGTAACGGGTAATTCCGATACCGTCCTCAATGGCGCGGAAGTCGAATGGTTGACCAGTTCGGTGCATTATGCCGCCCACAGCATCCGGCGCTATGGGTATCTGCCCCTGTGGCAGCCATTGCTGGAATTTGGCGAACCCCTGATTGACAACCCCTTCTCTTTCGTGCTCAATCCGGTGAGTTTTTATCCGGCGGTGCTGTTTGGCTCCATGCCGGGCTTAAAAATCAGCATCACGCTCTATGCCATCATCGCGGCGCTAGGCGGCTGGTTTGTCGGGCGGATGCTCAATGTGGGTGTCGTCGGACGGGTGCTGCTGGCACTGCTGCTGCTCGGTAAGGGCAATATGGTGGCGATGATTGGCGAAGGCTATTATCAACTGGGCGTGTCGCAGGCCTATTTACCCTGGGCAATTGGCGGCGCGCTCGGCATTTTGCGAACTCGTGACCGCTGGCCCATCGTCCTGATGGCGCTGACACTGACGCTGATGTTCTTCGCGGGCAATATCTGGTATTTGCTGCCTGCGTTGTTATCCATCGCGGGATTAGCCGCGGCGGGCGTTTATCGGCAGGGGCGCATCGACAGAGAGAGTCTGAAACGATTGGCATTTGCCGGTGTGCTGACCATCGGCTTAAGCGCGGTCACGCTGCTGCCCATCTGGATAGAGCGCGACCAGATTGGCGAGCATCCCGGCGAACAGGCAGCGGGCATCGTCAATCCCCTGCCGAACATCCTTCCGCTGTATTTTGACCCTGACCCCACACGCGCCGAAAATCTCAACCGAGAGCCGAAGCCGGGTTCGATTCTGCCCGAAAATATCGTCATGCAGCTTTATTACAGCTATGTCGTGCCCTTGTGGTTTTTCGGCTTGATATTCGTGCTGATTCCACCCATCGCGCCCTATCTGCATCGGTCAGCTACACAGGCGGGTTGGCGCGTGTGGGTGGTCGGTATTGGCCTGCTGATTGTGGCGACCTTGTGGGGCGCGGGCGGTAATCCGCTGTTTTTGTGGTTATATGATGCGTCTCCTCTGTTGGCACAGTGGCGCTTTGTGGGACGGGCATTGGCGCTGGGGTCGTTGTGGCTGGCGATACTGGTGGCGATGCGCGCCGATAGTCTGTTTCGGGCGCTAGGCGTGTTCAACCCGCGTCTGCTGCGTTATGGTTTAAGTGCCGGATTACTTGCTGCCTGTGGATTCGCCGCTGCATCGGTCAATACGACATGGGAACGAGTCGGACAGCCGACTCATCGTGCCAACTGGTACTGGCCTCAAGATG
>CAZTLI010000244.1:0-8076 GCA_964614375.1 uncultured Anaerolineaceae bacterium | reverse complement strand
CAGAAGCCACTGACACACCTCATGATGACAGCCGATTAGTTTTACATTGTGGTGATTCACTTGATTTTCTGCAAACCATTCCCAATGGCTTGGCAAAACTCATCATCACATCGCCGCCGTATAATGTTGGCAAGTCGTATGAAACACAGGTCAGTCTGCGCGAATATTTGTCTACCCAAGAAACGGTGATTGATGAACTAGTGCGCGTGCTGCATGATGCCGGGAGCATTTGCTGGCAGGTCGGCAATTATGTACAGGATGGCGAAGTATTCCCTTTGGATATTTATTATTATGACCTGTTCAAAGCGAGAGGTTTGAAACTCCGCAATCGGATTATCTGGCATTTTGGACATGGTTTGCACGCCAGTAAACGCTTCTCTGGACGTTATGAGACCATTCTGTGGTTTACCAGAAGTGATGACTACACCTTTAACCTCGACCCGGTGCGTGTCCCTTCAAAGTATCCGGGCAAACGCCATTATAAAGGCGCAAAAAAAGGCAAACTGTCTGGTAATCGATTGGGGAAAAATCCATCCGACATCTGGGAATTTATCGCGCATGAGTGGGACACTGAGCTCTGGAATATCCCCAACGTCAAATCCAACCACCCCGAAAAAACAGCTCATCCCTGCCAGTATCCAATAGAACTAGTTGAACGGTGTGTGCTGGCACTGACAGATGAAGACGATTGGGTACTAGACCCGTTTGCAGGCGTCGGTACTTCACTGCTTGCTGGGCTGCGCCATAATCGCCGTGTGCTGGGTTGTGATAAAGAAGCCGACTACATCGACATCGCCAGAGACCGGATAGACGCCTTTTATCGCGGTGAGTTGAAAATTCGCCCATTGGGACGCCCTGTGCATCAACCAACAGGTGGTGAATGGAAGGAATAGTCCAATTGGAAATCGTCGGCATCCATCAATAAAAACCCGGCCTATGCTAGACCGGGCGCAAACTGAAGCAGGGGAATTTATGGACACCACAAACTGGCGGCGTTAATTGTCACATTATCGCCCGACGTGGTGGTGGCGTTAAAATAGTCTACAGGCCAACTCCAGGGTGTCGATATTGAGCCGGATGCCCCTGAACCGAAGCGCGTGCCCATATCTATGGCATTGCCAAATTGGACGGTGATGGTATCAGCGGGTTGGGCATTTGACCACGAGAATACCCAGTTTGTGACCAAACATTGTACGCGAAATGTGAAACCGGATGGCGCTGTGGTCTGCAAGTCTATTCCCGCATCACCCGTAACAGGCGCAGCACCACCCCCAACAACATCGGGACCAGCAGCACGGGTTAGCGCGGCGCGTCCGGTGGTGCAAGCGTCCTGCCCATTAAACAGCGCCGTCACCTCCCATGAGAAGGCATTCCCACCACCGAGATTAGCCGCATCGACATCAACCGATGTGCGCGACCCATCAACCAGCAGCGTGTTCACCGCGCCGACCGCCGTCGGACTGTAAATCGACACCCGGTACTGCGTCGCACCGACTGCCGGATTCCAGTAAAACGATACTGCGCCATAGGGCAATGCACCAATGGGCGAGGTCACGATAAAACCGTCACAATTCACGGCATCTATCGCGGAATTGGATGTCCTGCCGGAAATTGTGCCCGATGTGCCACCGGATAGGGCATTGGTCGTTTGTGTAATTTGTTCCTGCGTCGGCGGTTGGATGGCATAATTGAGCACGGTTGAATCAACTGATTCCAATGACCGGAATAAGCTCAAGTCCGTTTCGTTCATCGGACGGGTATTCGTCCATGAACCGGGAACGACGGTGCTGCTCGCATCCAACGACGCGCTAATCGCGAATCCTGCCGGAATGATGAGGCCGCCGCTGACGATGGCCTGTCCATCCAGCACATACAGATGCAAAGTGCTGTCGCTGGTGGTCAGGGCAATAGTCGAGCCGATGGCAATCTCCGCGCCATTGACCGTCAAATCAACCTGAATCCCGCGCGGCCCCTGCACCACCAGTAAGCCCGCTGCTTCGTTACAGGCTGATTGACCCGTGCCCGTGCTGAAGTAAAACGATTGCATGACGCCGCGTGTCGATTCACTGATAACGGGTAGGCCGTCTACAGGCGAGATGACACTGCGGTGAATCCAGCCAAGCCCATTATAGTACACCACCCGATACCATTCGTTGTCTGGGCTGATGCCATCAACCGCTAAGAGTATCCCGGCGGGCACACTGCCGATGACATTGGTATGGGTACCGGGGCCGCTGCGGATATTGGCAGCAGTCACAATTTGTGTGGTCACGGGGTCAACAGGGGTGAATGCAGACTCCAGCGGGGTGGCATTTTCGACATGGGCATCCCCCAGCAGCAAGAACACCACCGCCTGACCGGGTAGTGTATTGGGCACGTTGGCTTGCACATTCAGCACCGCCGCACCCCACGTCTGCTGAATGGTATCCATTGGCGCGGTTTGCAGACTTTGCACCATAACTAAATCGGCGGTGTCGGCGGGTTGCGAGAAAAAGCCCGCGTCTACGGTGGTGTTAAATGTGGCGTCCACCCGGTTGAAGCCATAACAAACCGAGTTGCGCGCCATGCCACCGCAGTTGTTGCCTATCGCCGACAACGCCTGCTCGACCAACGCCGGACAGCTATCGTCCTGTGCTAGCGATGGACTCCCCACAACACCCAACAGCAATACAACACAAATCATGGTCAGATACATCAAACGCCTCATGAGTCCCCTCCAACCCTATGATTACATTACCATCTTGAGTATTCGTAGAAAAAGCAGTCACAGTGAAACAAACTTATCGCCGTAAGAGGCGGCGCTGGCATTTCAGCAATCAGTATTTCAGGTTAAAGGTTAACCACTTGCTTCAAGAATCGAGCTTTTGCTGACTCGCAATCAGTGTATTACTATGGCTGACGAATAGGGGGAGTATAAAGCGTTCCATGCAGTACAGCTACCAAGAGAACGTTAGAATCCCGAAATCAAAAACCCGGCCTATGCTAGACCGGGTATAATTAGCTGTGGATGGCGATTTAGACTAGGGGCAGCTCACTCCCGACGATACAGGCGAAAATCCGCCGGATGCGGTGGTGATTGAACCGCCCGCTGTTGGATAGCCAAACGAGGGGAACGACTTCGAGCCAGATGGCCCCATTCCCACATGGAAGAAGACGCCAAAGCTCGTATCCGAGAACGAAATTGTCACCGCTTCGCCCGGTTGTGCATTCGCCCACGAAATCACATAGTTGGCGCCAGAGCACGAAATGGTCGCTGTGAAGGGTTGTGTGCTCACATTTTCGGGCGGATTATCGCGGGTCATGGTGGCGCGTCCGGTGGTACAGGCTTCTTCGCCATTATACAGCGCCGTCACATCCCACGAAAATTCCGGGCCGCCACCCAATCCACCAGAATCGACTGAGAACGAGGTTTGCGGCGCATTGACCGTGAACGACCCCACGACGCTGTTTGAACCGCCCGCATAGATGTTCAGGCGATAGTGGGTCGCGCCGTTGGCAGGATTCCAGTAGAACGTGACCACTTCATAGGGCAGGCGTCCAATCGGCGATGTGGGGGCGAAACCACGACAATTGACCTGACGGACTGCCGACTGCCCTGTGCCACCCTGAACAGACCCGCCACCGCCACCGCTGGAAATGGCCGCTAGCGTGCGGGCGATTTCGTCCAGTGTGGGGATGCGGATGGGATAGTTGAGGATGGTCGCATTAACATTTTCCAGCGATTCAAACTGCATCAATTCATCGGCAGTCATCGGGCGCAGGGCTGTCCATGAGCCGGGGATGATATTGCCATCTTCGTCGATGCTGGCGGTAATGGTGAAACCTGCGGGAATAATCAATTCACCAATTTGTGCGCCACCATCCAGTACATACAGTTGAATTGTGCCGTCACCGTTATCTATCAGCGCAACGGTTGAACCGATTCTAATGTCTGCGCCATTGACATTGAGGTCAACGACGACATTACCTGGCCCTTGAATGACAACCGAATTGGGCGCTTCATTACACTGTGGCTGCCCCGGCCCCGTATTGAAATAGAAGGCCTGCATCGGCGAACGGTTGCTATCGCTGATGACGGGCAAATCGGCTAACCCAGCGGCTTGCCCGACGACGGCGCGATTGATCCACGCGGGGCCGTCGTTGAAGATAATGCGATACCATTCGCCATCGGCGCTGCGTCCGTCGGTTTCAAATGCCGTGCCATCGGAAGCTGTGCCTAATACATTGGCATTCGGCGATGGGAATGAACGAATATTGGCGGCAGCAGCAATCACGGTAATCGCAATCGGTTCTTCTGCTGGCGCAAAGGCCGCATCAGGCGCGACGGCATTTTCCACCCGCGCATCGCCAATCAGCATGAAAATCACGGCCTGACCGGGCAGCGTATTGGGCACATTGGCCTGCACACTCATGACCGCCACACCCCATGTCTCGGTCGCGGGGTCGAGGGCGGCTGTCTGTATCGTCTGGACAGTCGTGAGACCAGCCGTATCCGCAGGGTGCGAGAAAAAACCCGCTTCAACCGGTTCGGTGAAGGTCGCATCCACGCGATTAAAGCCATAACAGGCCGAATTGCGCGAGAGGTCACCGCAGTTGTCGCCTACCGCTTGCAGGGCCTGTTCAACCAGTGCCGGGCAGGTATCGCCGCCCTGCGCGATAACCGTGACCGTGAGCGCGAGTCCGGCTAGAAAGAGCACACATAGGAATAACAGGCGAGGTTTAGACATAGGGATTCCCCTCTCATCTATGATTCAGTGTATTTTAATTATACGCCGAATCCGATTTCTGGTGGGCGAAAGCGGAACAAAAAACCCGGCCTGTGAATAGACCGGGTTAAATGTGTTAACCGCAGGTGACGCTGCCGGGGATATTGACCATTTGCCCGTCCGACGTGACGAACACCACATGGTTCACGGGGTAGCCACCGTTATTAAACGTGTGCGTGCCCGCTGTGCCGGTGAGACCCCCGACGACACCACCCGGCTCGTTATTGATCCAGTAGTAAATCGTCAGTACCGCGCCTTGAGCCAGATTATCCCAGGCGAAGCCAACGACATATTCATTGGCGCAGTAGAGACTGCCTGTAATCGGCACGGCTGGGGTTTCCGCTTCGGGCGCGGGGTCGCGGGTCAACGTCGCGCGTCCGGTGGTGCAGGCTGCTTCACCATTAAACAGCGCCGTCACATCCCATGAGAACGCATCGCCACCACCAAAACCCGCCACATCAAAGGCCGTTGACGTTTGCGGCGCGGGCACCAGTGCCGAACTAACCACACTGTCGCCATCGCCACTATACACATTGACCTGATAATGCGTCGCGCCGCCGGCGGGATTCCAGTAGAACCCAACCGTTTCATAGGGCAAGCGTCCGATAGGCGAGGTGGGGATAAACCCGGTGCAATTCACCTCATCAACAGCCGAACGGCCCGTTCCCCCTGCGACAATGCCGCCACCACCGCCCGAAATGGCTGCTAAAATGCGGGCGATGTCTTCCAATGTGGGGATTTGAATTTGATAATTCAGCAAAATCCCATCCAGACCTTCCAGCCACTGGAATTGATCCAATTCATCCTGTGTCATGGGGCGCAAATCCGTCCACGCATCGAGGACGATATTGCCATCTTCATCAAATGTGCCCGTGATGGTGAAGCCCGCGGGAACAGTCAGTTCGCCGATTTGCGCGTGTCCATCCAGCACCCATAATTGGAATGTGCCATCGCCGTTGTCGGTCAGGACGATAGTCGAACCTATCGAAATGTCCGCGCCATTGACCGACAGATTGACGGTGATGCCGCGCGGCCCCTGGATGACGACTGAATTGGGCGCTTCATTACAGTGCGGCTGACCGGGACCTGTATTAAAGTAAAAGGCTTGCATCGGCGACCGATTGCCATCGGTAATCGCAGGTAGTTCTGTCAGACCAGCGGCGGTACTAATCGTGCTGAGGCTGACCCAACCGGGAATCCCGTTGAACACCACCCGATACCACGCGCCATCGGCGCTGCGTCCATCGGCTTCAAGGGGCGTGCCCGGCGGCGCGCTGGCGATGACGTTGTGATTGAGGCTGGGGCCGCTGCGAATGTTGGCGGCGACAGTGGTTTCTATCGCTACCGGGTCGGCGGCGATGAAGGCTTCATCGGACGGCACGGCGTTTTCGACCCGTGCATCCCCAATTAACAGGAACACCACCGCTTGACCGGGCAGCGTGTTGGGCACGTTGGCCTGCACGCTCATCACGGCGACACCCCATGTGTCAGCTTCAATATTGAGGGGCGCGGTCTCGATAGATTGCACCGTGGTGAGACCCGTCCTATCCGCAGGCTGTGTGAAAAAATCGGGCGGGACAGGTTCGGTGAAGGCGGCATTGACCCCATTATAACCATAACAGGCGATGTTGCGGTCAAGGCCACCACAATTGTCGGCGATGGCGTCCAATGCTTGCTGCACGAGTGTTGGGCAGATGCCATCCTGTGCGATGGCGACGATACTGACGCCCATCAGGATGATGAGCGCGATAAGGAAGGTGCGAATCATGGTGCATACTCTCTGATAAACACTACAATTGACCTTACGATAGGGCATGTCCCTATCAAACACACAAAATCCCGGCCTATTTGACCGGGTTCTTGTTGTATATCGACTAGGGACAGGTGAGTCCGAGTGTGACGAAGATGAGATCGCCCGACGCGGTTGAGACCGTGCCATCTACCGTCGCATAACCATTGCCGACGAACGATTTTGACCCCGATGGGCCAGTGCCCACAAAGAAATAGACACCAAAACCGCTGTCCGTGAAGTTGATGGTGACCTGCTCACCGGGTTGGGCATTACCCCATGTGACGACGTAGCTGCCATTAATACAATCCAGATTGGCGAAGAAGGGGCCGGGTGTTGGTGTTGGTTCGCCGACGCGCGTCAGACCGGTGCGACCTGTCGTACAAATGACTGTCCCCGCCGCGTCCAGCGCCCGCACATCCCACGAATAACCCTCTGTGCCACCGATTCCCTGTCGCGAGGTATCGACTGGATAGAAGGTATCCGTCGTCGTGACCGACAGCACCGAATTCCCGGTGTTGGCATAAACGGTCATGACATAGCTGGCAGCGCCCGGCGCCGGGTCCCAGTAGAAGGTGACATTCCCGAAGGGCACACTGCCCAGCGGCGATGTCAACCGGAAGCCGCCACAGCCGGTCGTATCGACAAGCGGTTCATCGCCACCGGTTGTATCGGGCGGTGTGAGGCCGGGTATGCCGACAAAGCCGCTGCCGGGATTGGGGATAATCAACCGCTGCCCGACAAAGATCGCGTTCGGATTGGCAAGACCATTGACATCGACAATCCCCTGCATACTGGTGTCGTAGAGCAGCGCGATGCGATAGAGATTTTCGCCCGGCTGCACGATGTGAATCAGCGGGCCTTCCAGCGGGTCGCCATCCCCATCGCCAACCTGCTCAAAGGTCACGCCGCCCTGACCGCTAAACGTCTGCATCGAGCCAAACAGGAATTGACCTGTGAGCAGTTCATCTTCAGTCGCGGGGCGGGGTTCGCCCCAACCGACGATACGACCTTCGTCGTCAATCGTGGCGATGACCGTTTGCCCGGCTGTGACGACCACGCCATTGACTGTAATGACTTCGCCTTCAACCACCGTCATGCTGATTTGATTGTTGGGCAGTGACTGGAAGAAGATCGTTGAGCCAACGCTGATGTCTACGCCATTGACCGTCAATTCCACCCGCAAATTTTGAGGACTTTGTATCGCCAGCGCCGATTCCGCTTGAGCACAGGCCGCGTCGCCGATACCCGTCGTGAAATAGAAGGCCTGCATCGGTGTTTGGCGATTCGCGCCCAACATCGGCAGCGTGCTGGTATTGGTCGAAGGGTCGAGCGCAGCCAGCGGTATCCAACCCGGCACACCTTCGTTCAAGATGCGAACCCAATCGCCTTCACTGCTGAGTCCATCGGCAGGGAACAGCATCCCCGCAGTCGCAGCGCCTAAGGTATTGCTGCTGGTGGTGGGGCTGCTGAAGATGGGCGAATTGACGGCAACCGTCACAATGATATTATCGCCATATT
>CAZTLI010000243.1:0-8080 GCA_964614375.1 uncultured Anaerolineaceae bacterium | reverse complement strand
TCCAAGATTCACAACTATAGCGGTTCGGGTGATACGGTTCAAGAATGACAATTCCCGTATAAGCTGGTCCCTCTATCCGTTTTAACGCGGCATGATTGACACACATGAGCGGTATTGTGCCGTGCATGATGCCGCCATGTGTGACCAGTAAGGTATTGTGTTGCTGCGGCGTACTATTCAGCGCGCGCCACATACGGTCATAGCCTTGCCTGAGCGATTCTCCACCGGGATAGGTTGCTGTCCAGTCACCTTTCACCCAGCGACGAAATATCACCCGCCACGATTCCCATGCCGCGTCATCGTTACGCCCATCGAGGTCGCCACAATCAATCTCGCGTAAATCGGTGTTGACGAGGACATCCAGGCCGAGCGCCTTTCCCACAATTGCTGCCGTTTCTGTCGCGCGCTCGATGGGGCTGGCGTAAATGACGCGAATATCCTTGTCTTTTAGCCATGCCGCGGCTTGTCGTGCTTGTTCTCGCCCGGCTTCTGTTAGTGCCCCATCTGATGATTTGCACTGAAAGACGTGGGCGACATTGATGACACTTTCGCCGTGGCGCATCACATAAATTCGGCGCACCCGATTAGAACCTTGTCCATTCATTGAATACCGATTCACCATGACAATTTACTCACGCCGTTCCAGTCGTTCCTGATAGAGTGTGGCGAGTTTATCGAACAGCTCCTGCGAAAATACAAAGACGCCGCTGCTCTCGGCTGCGATAGTACCATCAGGCAGAATCGCGCGTCCGACAGTCAACGTTTTGCGCCCATCTATCGTGTCAACGTGTCCTTCAAAGCGCACATTTTGGCCTAACGGCACGGCAGCTTTATAGTTGACGTTCAGATTCACCGCTAATCCCGGACGTTTTGCAGCAAAGCATGACATCCCCATCGTTTCGTCAAGCATCGCGGCGATTGCGCCGCCATGGGCGTGACCGGGAGGTCCTTCTTTTTCGTCACCGAAGGCGATGATTGTTTCGACCTTGCCTTCATCGACAACGCGATATTTCGCCCCGAAACCATGCGGCGTACCCGCGCTGATAAACTTCGATCCTTTGAAATCCATGGGTAATCCTATGAAACTTTATGCCTTAATCATGCCGGGTAATAGGGCATACCACTCAGTAGACCGTACCACATCGTCCAATTTCACTTGATCGAGTACGGTATGGGCGTGAATCTCGTCTCCTGGGCCGAAGCCAATGCTTGGAATGCCCGCTTTTCCACGCCAGTAGATGCCATTAGTCGAGAAGTCCCATTTTCCAGTGTCCATGTCGCCCCAGAGCAGTTTGCCCGCTTGCACGCCAGCCTGGACGTAAGAGTCGTCTTCATCCAATGCCCAGGCTGGATATATCTTATCTACCGGGAAGACAAAGCCGGTATAACTTTCTTCGGCGTCATGCAAGATAGACACTTCGATGTCCTTCCGATCACCGACAACCGCCTGCAACCTTTCCAATTCGGCCTGCGGTTCTTCGCCAAAGGTAATGCGCCGGTCTATATAGATGGTCGCTTCATCGGGGACGGCATTCAAACTGGGTGTTTTGACTTCCATGTGGGTGACGGTGATGCGTCCGTGACCGAGAAAGGGGTCATCGCCCAGCTCAGGTTCGAGCTTGCTAATGCGTTCGATTATCGGCAGCAATTTATAGATGGCATTGTCGCCAAGAAAATTGCTGGCGGCATGGGCGCTTTTGCCCTTCGCCACAATTTTGAATTCAACACGGCCTTTGTGCCCACGATAGACTTTCATACGGGTGGGTTCGCCGATTACCACAAAATCTGGCTTGAGTCCTTCTGCCTCAACAAGCGCATGACAGGCTACACCGTCGTTGCGTTCTTCCATGTTGCCAAAGTAATAGCCTGTGAATCCATCCAGGAGGCCGAGTTCTTTCGCCAGCGCCAGTCCATAAATCATGCCCGGTGTGCTGTTTTTCTCGTCACATGCGCCGCGCGCAAAGAGAATGCCAGCTTCGACTTTGCCTTCGAACGGGTCCCATTCCCATTCATCCGGGTCGCCAATACCAACGGTGTCGATATGGCTGTCATAAAGCAGTTTCTTGGGGCCATTACCAATGCGCCCGACGACATTGCCCATCTGATCCCACCATACGTCGTCAAAACCGAGCTGCTTCATCTCGGCTTCACAGCGTTCGCCCACAGCGCGAATCTGACTATCGTAGCTGGGTATCGCACACAGTTCGCGCATGAAGGTGATAATCTGGTCGCGCTGCGCTTCTACCCGCGCTTTAATTGTGTCTACAGTCGTTTGATCGACCATGTTCAATCCTTAGTGCTGCACTATATAAGAACGTAATTCGTGACTGACATTAGGTAAAAACGTTGACCATACTATGTTTTATCCCATAGGCGTATTTTGCGGAATGGTCTCTGTAAAACAGATGAATAACAGATAAAATTACCATGGTTATTACGATTTTGCGCCCGCATTGCCTATGTGATAAACAGATCGCCCCGTGTTGGCATTATGCCCCAAACAAATCAATGACCTTAAATTGCTCGACATCAACCAGCCCAACATCGGTGAGCTTGAGTTTGGGGATGACCTCCAGCCCCATGAAACTCATGCCCATGAAGGGGTCGTGCATCGTGCTGCCAAGTTTTTGCGCGGCTTTTGTTAACGCATCATAATCGCGCCGCACGACATCAATCGGTTCTTCGCTCATGAGTCCGGCGACGGGTAATGGTAACTTGCTCAGCACAGTGTTGCCCTCCACCGCGACCAGTCCGCCGCCCATCTCGACAACGGCCTTAACTGCTGCGTGCATACTGGCATCGTCTACGCCGATGACAATGAGATTATGATGGTCGTGCCCAACTGTGCCCGCGATAGCGCCGCGTTTCAGCCCAAAACCTTTGATAAAGCCTTTGCCGATATTGCCCGATGCGCGATGACGCTCAATAACACACATTTTCAAGATGTCCCGTTCCGGGTCAGATACCGCGTTGCCGTTTTCTATCTTTGCATTTTCAACGAAATGGTCTGTGACTACCTGGTCGGCAATGCCACCGATGACATGGATGGACGGGCCCTGTGCTGGAATCGTGAAATCAAGCGAGTCCAGATTGATGTTCATGGTGCTGCGAAGGTCGATTTTTCGCAGGGGTTGGCGTTCGACAATCATTTTCCCGTTTTGCGCGACCAATGTCCCACCACGATACACCAGTTCCGGTCGAAGATTCTGTAAATCGGTGAAAACCACGATGTCGGCACGTTTGCCGGGTGCGATGACTCCCAGATGATGCAGGCGGAAATAACGGGCTGTGTTGATTGTGCCCATGCGAATTGCCATGATAGGGTCGATGCCCTCAGCAATGGCGACACGAATCATATAGTCAATCGAACCGTCGTCTATCAGACTTGCTGGCACACGATCATCCGTACAGAAGCAGATGTGCTGGTGATTATGCGCGGTAATCAAAGGCAGCAGCGGGCGCAGGTTGTGCGTCGTAGTCCCTTCACGGATGAAAATGGTCATGCCCAGACGCAATTTTTCCAGTGCTTCAGGAACGGTGGTGCATTCGTGTTCACTCTGTATGCCCGCCGCAACATAGGCGTTCAACTGCTTCCCCTTCAAGGCAGGGCAGTGTCCATCGAGCACAAGGTCTTTGAACATCTCGATTTTATCCAGCATTCCTTCGTCACCGAAGACGACGCCGGGATAATTCATCACCTCTGCCAGTCCTAATACCCAATTATGACCGAGCAGTGTCTGCAAATCTTCGGCCTCCAGACGCGCGCCGCTGGTTTCCATCTCTGTTGCCGGGACGCAGCTAGACGCCATCACGTACATATTGAGCGGGCCATTCTTGGCGCGTTCCAGCATGAAACGCATCCCTTCCAGCCCCAGCACGTTGGCGATTTCGTGCGGGTCGGTGACGACGGTTGTGATGCCATGCGGCAGGACGGCGCGGGCGAATTCGGGTGGTGTACACAGGCTGCTTTCGATATGCACATGAGCGTCAATGAAACCGGGACAGACATATTTGCCTTTGAGGTCGATTTCCGCATCTGCATCGTAGCCTTTACCAACCGCGGCAATATAGGTGTCGTGAACTAAAATATCGGTTTCATAGATTTCGCCCGAAATAACGTTGACCAGTTGCGCGTTTCGCAGCGCCAGTTGTGCTGGATAATCACCCCGCGCGACTGCGATTCGGTCTGCTAATCCCATCGTGTTCTCCTTCAAATTGCCTGTATGACAATTGGCGCTGGCACACTTTCATGCCCAAACGTGTACTGCATTGTCCATACATCATCTGTTAGGTAGGTGGGCTGGATTCGTGTGACATATTCGGCATCCAGCCCCATCAGTGCGGCTGTGTCGGCGCTTGACCATTCTGCACCGTGTTCGAGTGCTATCTGGGGTACAGTGGCAGCAAATATCAGTTCAAGGCTATCTCCCGCCGGATTTTGCCATAATCCAACCCATTGAAATGTTAACCTGGCTTTGAAACAGTGGTGAACCTCATTGGCTAACTGCTGCCAGGGTGCGCTATCGCCATCACAGACGATACGCGGCAGTATCCGTGCCCGTGTGCCTGATTGGGTCAATACCCGTTGGTGGGTTTCATCCCATATCACAGCAACCGCTTGCACCGTGAAACGAGTATAGCGCGGTTCTGGGCGTCCCTGTAGTAGATTTTTTACCCAGCGCCAGTACAATGTCCATTTGATACGGCGTAACTCAGTTTGTGGTGTGGTCACAATCTGGGGGAGGGGACGTGTGTTTGACAGGGCATCTGCCACCATTCCGGGTTGAAAGATTGGCTGTGGCAGGTGATCTGGTGGAAAGAATGTATTTGCGCGAGTTTCTGCTGTCTGCTGAAGCAGTTCACCACCCAATGTCCAACCCATATAGAGGACGGTCAATCGCTGCCAACCATCGGCGTAATAGAGACCGACAGGGCGTTCAATCTGAGCAATGATTCCTGTTTCTTCGCGCACTTCACGGGCAGCCGCTTCCGCCAGCGATTCGCCAGAATCGACCCGTCCACCCGGAAGATTCCAGACGCCCAAATCGCCACGCTGTGATAACAACACACAATTGTCATCATCAAATACCGCACAGTTGACCGCCAACCGTAAGAAACTCATCCTATCCCTGCTGCATTACGCACCATTTATCAGTGTGCGTGACAGCACATTATGCTGTTCAACCAGTACGGGCAAATCCACTGTTGCGAGATGCCCATCTTTGACTATGACTTTACCGTTAATGACCGAAACATCAACACCTGTAGACTGGCAAAAGACTACCGCCGCTACCGGGTCGTGCTGCGCGCCCGCATAAGCATGATGATCCAAACGGAATGCGACGAAATCCGCCGCCATGCCAGCAGCCAACGCGCCGACATCATCCCGACCTAACACGGCTGCGCCGCCTAGCGTCGCCAGTTCGAGTGCTTCGCGGGCGCTCAACCCCGCCGGATTGCCACCGACGCGCTGCAATAACATGGCCTGTCGTGCTTCATCGAGTAGATTACCATGATCGTTGGATGCCGAACCATCTACGCCTAGACCAACTTTCACGTTCACATCAAGCATCTTACGGATAGGCGCGATACCACTCGCCAGGCGCATATTGGAATTAGGACAGTGACAAACACCCGTACCTGTCCGTCCGAATAATCCAATTTCATCATCATTCAACTGCACACAATGCGCGTGCCAGACATCATTTCCAATCCAACCCACATCTTCAGCATACTCACCGGGACGCATCCCGAAGACTTCACGGCTGAAATCTATATCTTTGGCGTTTTCCGCCAGATGTGTATGTAGATGGACGCCATAGTCCCGTGCCAGCTTTGCGGATTCGCGCATCAAATCCTGTGTCACGCTGAAGGGCGAACAGGGCGCAACGGCAATTCGCAGCATCGCATAGCGATTGGCATCATGAAACTGCTCAATGACCCGCTGCGTATCGCGCAAAATGGCGTCTTCGTCTTCGACGATGGTATCAGGCGGCAGGCCGCCTTTGCTCTCACCCAGACTCATCGAACCGCGTGTGGCGTGAAAGCGCATCCCGATTTCTTGCGCGGCGCGGATTTCATTGTCCAGCTTGACATCATTTGCATAGAGATACAGATGATCGCTGGATGTGGTGCAACCTGATAACAATAGCTCCGCCATTGCCAGCTTCGCCGAGACATAGATGTGCTGTCCGCGTAAATTGCGCCAGATAGGGTACAGAGTCAGCAACCAATCGAAGAGTTCATTGTCCTGCGCGATGACGCGCGTCAAACTCTGGAACATATGATGATGGGTGTTGATGAGGCCCGGTAGAACGATGTGATTCTGTAAATTGAGAATCTCGTCTGCTGTTTGGGCAGGCATTTCTTCGAGCGTGCCCACCGCTTCGATGACGCCATTACGGACAAATAACGCGCCCTTGTGAATTTCGCGGCGCGCTGCGTCCATTGTGACCAGTGTATGGATGTTTTTTGCCAATAAGGTCGCCAAACAGCACTCCCTTCAAGGATGGGTAGTAGGGAAGTCTAACACTGCGCGCGCAATGCGACAAGTAGCCGCTGACCAGATTAGTTCACTGCAACAAATGAATTTATCAGTGTAAATCGTCAGAACAAATCGGACAGGATCGGCAGGCGACACCGTGGTAATCGCGGTAGCCCTCGTCCGGTTCTCGCTTTGATCTGATTTTCTGATGAGTCACACACGATGTTATCCGATAACGGCGTAAAGGAGACACACCCTTATGGCGGCTTTAGCAGGTGATCATGTCGTCGTCAAGATGGATGACAGCGGTGGAACGCTGCGCCGGTTCGATGATGGCGACATCCAGAGCATTGATCTGGGGATGAATTTCGACCAACACGATGTGACGGGTTTTGGGTACTTGACAACGACTAAATGAGCAATTATGCAGATAACGTTGTTTTACACACCGATCCGACGAATTTAATCGGCTACTGGCAGCTTGATGAAACCAGCGGCACTAACGCTGAAGATTTATCATCCGAAAACAACGATGCGACTTACAACGCCAATGTGACACTGTTGGGCAGAGTAGTTCTTGTTACACTAACCGCCTTTTTTGCCATTCAGACTGCGATTGATAATCGAGTCAATCAGGCCATAGTCAACGGCTTCTTGTGCCGAGAGATAGATGTCCCTATCGGTATCATGGATGATTTTTTCGACGGTTTGCCCGGTGTGATGCGCCATGATTTCCATTAGCTGGTCTTTCAGGCGCTGGTATTCATTAATCTGAATCATCAAATCTGATACTTGACCTTGCGCGCCGCCAAGGGGCTGGTGCATATGGATGGTGGCGTGGGGCAGGGCGTGACGCATATCCTTTGTGCCACCTGTGAGTAACACCGTTCCAAAGCTGGCGGTGCGTCCCACTGCCATTGTGCTGACGGGTGCGCTGATTTCCTGCATCGTATCGTAAATCGCCAAACCCGCATAAACCTCGCCACCGGGTGATTGGATGTACATATTGATGGCTTTGTCACCATCTTCCCGGTCAAGGAAGAGCAGTTGAGCAATCATCAGATTGGCGGATTGCTCAGTCACAGGCGTGCCCATGATGACGATGCGTTCTTTGAGCAGCAGGGAGTAAATGTCATAGGCGCGTTCGCCACGCCCGCCCTGTTCAATCACCATTGGAATGACACTTTGAAGATTCATTGCTGGATTGATGTGCATGATGGGTATCCTCGTTTCTAAGGTCAGGCTGTTTGTAAGCGTGGCTGAAACCGCAGTGTATAAGCGTTGCGAAGGGCAATTAATATATCGGGCGTGACGTGCAGCGTGCGATAATGTCCGGCAATCATGGACACAGGCGGATAACGGAAGCCGTCCAATTGTGGCTGTGATATGTCAATGGCGATGCGAGCGATTGCTTCAACCAGCTGTGTGGCGTCTGCATCGATGGCGTGAGTGAGCAAATCGCGCAAATCATAGGCACGGGTATAGCGCCAATCTGCCCGGATAAATACCTCATCTACCACACGCCGCAAATTCGCATAGTCGTCACTCAAGACCTGTTCGATGTCTATCAAGCCGCGTTCACGCAAACGGGTGAGA